>CAZISU010000787.1:0-3844 GCA_964541935.1 uncultured Planctomycetaceae bacterium
GCGAGGATACCTTCTTCCTTTGGTTGCGGCCGAGCGAAGCGAGGCCGCGCTGGGCAAGGAACAATCAAACTGGTTTCACGTCCTCGATTGTTAAACCAACAGAAGACCCAGAATTCACAATCGAATCCACAGAGTCAAGTGCGGTTGTATCGGCCACTACCATTAGAGAAGAAGTTTATGAGATACGCCCCAGTATGACATTGTATAAATGCGAAGGGACGTTCACTCTGTCTCTGCAAATGTACCAAGGCGGAGTAGCGACAGACTTGCATCAGACAATTCTTACGGATACAGGTGACACTGAAAAATAACCATGGCTAACGATTGACGGAAGCACTGGCGAAGTCACAATAGTAAATTAGAATAGGAAAAAGAGATGCCCGTAACAAATACTTGGAGATCGTCGGCGCCGTCGCGGTACGGCATGGGTGGCGACTGGGGCTTTCGAATTACTACGCCCACAGGCCCGTCCGGTGACGTACAGAGCGGACTACAGTCGATGGTGGGAAACTACAACGCTGCCTACGGTGAAGCGAAGGCGGCTAACGAAGCTCGCTACCAGCAGATGCTAGGCATCGCCGACCAGACCACCAGCCAGCGGGCAGCCGACATCAGAAGTGATGCCGGGCAGCAGTCGGCTAATTCCATGCAGCAACTCGCCCGCCTTGGAATGGGTAATACGACCGTTGCTCCTACGATGCAAATGGGGATCGAGCGAGAGAAGCAAGCATCGCTGAACCGCAATGCGGACCAGATGCAGAAAACGAAGCTGGGGATTATGGAGCGGCGTGAAGACCAGTACCCGGACCTGAAGTCCTTGCAGGCTACCATCGCTGGTGTAGGGTCACAGTACGACCAGGGGACGGGGATCTCTGCAATGCTAAAATCCATGGCCAGTATCAAACAGTAAGGGAGAGATGATGGGAATTGTAGTAAAGCACGGCAACGAAGGCGGAACGACTGCCGGGCAGATAATTGCACGGGCTGGGCAGGGCAGCCTTCAACGGCAGCACGAAAGTGGTATGCTCGCTCAGCGTCTTGGTCAGCAACGCGATATGCAAATGCAGCAGATCGAGGCGCAGGCCGGACGACAGAAGCAAGCCGCCGACGATGCCATGGCTAAGACGGCCTTGAAGCATGGTTTAGACGGTGAGCTACGCGAGAACGAATTCGACCGCGAACTGCAAAAGATGCAGGCACAAGCTAAGAACAAGGCAAACCAGTGGGAGTACGAATACACTGGCAAGCAGCGACAAGAGCTTGCGAAGTTTAATAACGCCCGGCAACAAATTGAGGATAGCGATAACTGGTCACCGGAAGAAAAGACAGCCGCGTTGCGTGCTATCGATCTGAAGCAGGCTAACATTAAGCCGTCCATGATGCCCCGCGATCCGTCGAAGCCGCAGTACCCAGAAGGTCAAGGTATCGGTGATTCCTGGAAGGACGATAGCGGGGCTACGATAACCCGCACAGCGGAAGGCGAGCGGAAGCTGCTAGTTCGCCCTGACCAGACTAAGGAATACATGGAAGCGAAAGGCAAGGCCGCATACGATCTCAAGATGTTGGATGTCAGAGTGAAGCTGGCAACCGAGGAGATCGACGAAATCGGTGAAGATGGCCAGGTCAAGGGATCACGCTATCGGACACCGGCTGAGCTTAGCGCCCTGATGCAGTCCGTCACCGGTCGTGTGCAAGCTGGGCAAGAGCAACAGCAACCGCCACGACAGCAAGAGCAGCCGCAGCAAACATGGTGGGAACAAGCTTCAGCGATGGGGCTCAATGTGACCGAGAGCGACATGAAGCTTCCGCGTGAAGCCGGTTTAGCTCAAGCGACATTCCGGCAGATGACAGCAGAGTATGGTAGTCGTGAGCAGGTTCCGAAGAAGGCCCTGCCAGCTTACGATAAGGCTGTCAAGACACTCATACAACATAGTAAGTAGAGAGAGAATATGGCTGACCTAGATCCGGATATTATGAAGCAGTTGGGGATCGAGCCGAGACCGGAGGGCCCGCGAGGGCTGGACCCCGGAATCGCTGTAGACCTAAAGCGTGCTCAGAAGTCGCAGAAGGCTCGTCAGACTTATCTGCGGGATCGCTACGCCTACGGCCTGGCTGCGAACCTGAAGGGCGAGCGAACCGACTACATGAACAAGGCTTCCAAGGAGATCACAGACCCGGAAGAGCGGAGATGGCTCGTTGGGGAAGTCGCGAAGATCGCCAAGGCCAAGGACTGGAGCGAGCGGAAGAAGTTCCATGAGTCTGGGTATCTGAAGCAGCGGCAGAAGATAGCCGAGAAGGTTGGCGGCTCGTTCGTTGACGCGGGGTCCGGGATGGTCGAAGCCTTCAGTGACTTGACTAACTGGGCTGTCGGGAAGGGGCGGTCCACTGAAGACATCAAGTTCCGGCGAGCCATGGAGTCAGCTAAGCTTACAGAGAACGCACAAGTGGGCGAGCAAGACCCGGTCTCCCTGAAGGCGATCACCGGAGCGGCTGGAATGGCCCCCGACATGGCAGCCGGGATTCTAGCGGCTAAGGCGGGTGGCCCTGGTGGCATGGCGGCCTATTGGACAGCACGAGGGTTCAACGAGCGTAGGGAAGACTTCAAGGAGATGGGGCTAGGCCCCGCTGCGTCAGCCGCAGCCGGTTTAGGTACGGCTGGAGCGGAAGCGGCGATCGAGCTTATCAACATGGACCCGACCGGCCTAACGAAGCCTATCGCGGCTCCGGTCAAGGGGTTCGTGAAGCAGGGTGTTAGGAAGCTCGCCAGTAAGGTGACGAACAGGGGTGTGAGCCAGCTTCTGAAGAATCCGGCCACTAAACGCGTAATCGGCGCGGGCGTCGAGACGGTCAAGCGGGCCGGGCTTGAGACGCTCGAAGAGGGATTGCAGGGCGGTGTCGCTGAGGCAGCAAAGTACCTCGCGTCCAAGATGAGTAGCGACGTGGAGGAGCGAGACCCTGTAGACATACTCAGAGAGGGCTACGCCCAGGCTAAGGCCGCCGCACCCGGTATCGCCGTAATTGGTGCCCCTGGTGGAATGGTGCAAGCTGGGAACGCCGTGGGGCGGTATAAGAAGTTCGTCAAGGGTTCGAAACGTGCGAAGGCGTGGACGGCAATCGAGAAGGCAGCCGCAGAAGGTAAGTCCCCGTCTCGCAAAGAATGGAAGGAATGGGGTCTACCGGCTGAGGAAGGCAAGACCGCCAAGCAGCGCAGCGAGGGAGTCAAGGAACTTTCCTTAGCTAACATCGCCCAGAATAACGAAGCCAATGCTAAGGCCACCAAGGAAGCGGCTGGTATGCCTCCGACCGAAGCTCCGAAGGTGGAGACGCAGCCCGTCAAGGAAGTTGCCGTAGCCCCGCCCGCCGTCAAGGAGACTACCGTAGCCCCCGTGACCGAGGAAGCCGCGACAGCGATCCCCACTGCGGAGATCGTTAAAGAGCCTACTGCTAAGGTAGCCGAGGTGACCAAGGTTGCCAAGGTCGTCAAGGCCGTAGACACTGCACTACCGCTCGCTGACAAACAGGAGGTGGGTAACAGTAAAGCTCAGCTTGATGAGTTGCTGAAGCCGGTCGAAGCGAAGGCCCCCGTGGACCAGGCCGCCAAGGCTCCGCAGGATCAGGCTTCTGATAGGCCAGTGAAGCGGATGGTGATGGACGAGGAGGGCACCGGCGAAGAGGTGGGTGAGCGCGAAGTGGTGCGTGCGATGTCCAAGATTTGGGAAGTCCCCATCCGCTCCGGTCGCGTGCGTATAAAAAATGCACTGGGCGTCTATCTGGGCGGTAAGAAGGTTCGACCGCATATTATCCGTATGGCGAAGGGCGGAGAGAACAACGTAAGCACAGCGGC
>CAZISU010000788.1:0-3841 GCA_964541935.1 uncultured Planctomycetaceae bacterium
GCCCGCGTAGCAGGATTCGACAAAGCGGTTTACGGCTTGCCGAAGAAAACGCTGCCGATCCTTTTTACTTGCGGAGACGGGCGTATCCTTGTTTCCACCACGAAACTGAGCCACTTCGTCAGCGGTCGCTACGCGCCTCGCGACGCTTGCGCCGAAATTTGGCAAGGAATTCTAAAATGGCTTCGCCCCAACGAGCCGCTTATCGAGCTTTCTTGGAAAGCAACCGCAGAACCCACCTATGATCGCTACGAGCCCTTGCCGGCCGATGCCCAAAATCGGGCCGTCCGCAACGGTGCCGAATGGTTCGTGAAATCCAAGCTGTTGATTGATCCCACTCGCCTTAAACAGATCGAAGATGCCAAAAAATCCGGCATCGGCCTGCTTCCAACGCCGCCGCCCGACGCCCCTGTCGGCGATGGCACGCTCGGCATCATGGAGGCCCCTATCTCCGTCCTGCAACCAGACGGTAATCAGATGCAAGGCACATCAGTCAGGTCCGATTGTTGCTGTGAATCGGCCATGGCCATGGCCTTCAACAACAAGCTCAACGGCAACGTCCGTCATGCGGAGATCGCCCAAAACCTGCTCGACTTTACCTATTTCACATCAGATGCGCGTAAAGGCGGACGCGGCGATCCCAAGCACCCGGCTTACGGGCATATCGCCTGGGGCATGACCAGTCCGGCCTGGCTCAAGGCAAACTACGGCGACGACAACGCGCGGGTGATGCTAGCCACAATTGCCGTGGCGGCTCTCTCCGGTGAAGATCGCTGGGACGAACCAGTGATGCTCTGCCTTTTGGCCAATCTGCGAACCACCGGGCCACGCGGGTTTCGCCCCTCGCGCATCGACATGGACCCCCTCAAACAAAACGGTTGGCAATATTACTACAAAGCCCCACACTACCATCCTTCGGCCCACTTTCAAGCATACCTTTGGGCCTGCTATCTGTGGGCATACGATAAAACCGGCGACGAACAATTCCTCAAAATCGCCAAACGTGGCATCAGCGAGTTCATGGCCGTTTACCCCAAAGGCGTCCGCTGGACCAACGGCTTAGCGCAAGAGCGGGCTCGCATCATTCTTCCGCTGGCCTGGTTGGTCCGCGTGGAAAACACGCCACAAAACCGTCGCCTTCTCGAGCGGGCCATCGACGGGCTGTTGTCGATTCAAGCACCATGCGGGGCGATTCGCGAGGAACTCGGATCGCTTAGCAATGGGAGATACCCACCACCACAATCCAACGAAGCCTACGGAACCCACGAAGCCTCGCTCATCCAAGAGAATGGCGATTCCGTGTCAGACATGCTCTACACGACAAATTTCGCCTTCCTTGGCCTTCGCGAAGCGGCAGGCGCCACCGGCAACCCGAAGATTCGCCAAGCCGAAGACCGGTTGGCCGAGTTCCTTTGTCGGATACAGGTGAAGACTAAAGCGTATCCTTCACTCGACGGCGGCTGGTTCCGTGCCTTCGATTTCAAACGCTGGGAGTTCTGGGGCAGTAACGCCGACGCCGGCTGGGGTGCTTGGGCAATCGAAAGCGGATGGACAAACGGCTGGATCACTTCCGTTATGGCCATGCGCGAGATGGACACCACGTTGTGGGATCTCACGGCCAAGAGCCGTATTAAAAAGTGCCACACAAAGCATCGCGAGGCCATGTTGCCACAATATTTCATTGACACCAACAAGCCGAAAGCAGCCGTTGCTATCGAGCACGCGGGCAGACAGAAACCCGTACGACTTGCCGGCCCACCGTCATCGTCATATGCGGCAAACGGACCGGCAAGCCTCACCGACGGCGTTTCCGGCCAGGCAACACACACGGGTGGAAATTGGCTCGGTTTCCAAGGCGACAATATAGACGCAATCGTCGACCTCGGGGCATCCGTCCGCATCAACAACCTGGGTGTGAACTGCCTGCAAATCCCGAAAGTCGGCATTTTCCTGCCCACCGAGGCCGAATTTGCACTTTCCAAGGACGGACAGAATTTTTCGGTCGTGGGAACCGCCAAGCACGACATCTCAAATAAAATAGTTGGACCGCTCACAAAAACACTCTCAGTTGACGGGCTCGACACATCAGCCAGGTTCGTCCGCGTCCGCGTCAAGAATCTGGGAGTCATTCCAGCCTGGCACCATGCCGCCGGTCGCAAGAGTTGGCTTTTCGTTGATGAAATCACAATCAACCGGCAATCGAAATAAAGTTCACGGAATACAGAGATGGCACAAAGATTACGTACTGATCGCGACCACAGCATAACAATCCCCGCGCAACGAGCGGCCGAACTGCGCGAGCATTACCGCTCTGCAATGTTCGACGACGTGCTGCCCTTCTGGATGAAGCACTCGCTCGACCGAGAGAACGGTGGCTACTACAGCCATCTCGGGCGCGACGGCACACCTTTCACGACCGACAAGTACACGTGGATGAATGGGCGGCAGGTTTGGATGCTCAGCCACCTCTACAACACGCTCGAGCAACGGCCCGAATGGCTCGATGCCGCGAGACTGGGCGCCGATTTCATGTTCGAGCACGCCTTTCGCGACGATGGCAAAATGCACTTTCGCCTTAACAGCGACGGCGTGTCTCGCTCCGAGGTACTGAGCACTTATTCAGAGATATTTGCCGCCATTGCCATCGCTGAATACAGCAAAGCAACCGCGAACGATTCGCTTTGGGATCGTGCGATTTGCATGTACGACGCTATCATGCCACGCTTGGGGTGCGGCAAAGATACACCACTGCTGGGCTATCCGATCAATGCCGAGTTCCACCTCCACGCACACGACATGTGCCGCATTACCGTTGCCGAAGTGTTCGACGAAATACGCCCGGACGCACGCTTCCGCGACGACTTGAAGATGTCGGCCGACTCAATAATCGACCGGCACTGGAAGCCGGAAATGGGTTCCACTCCTGACCGAGGCGTATTGTTGGAAAACGTGGGTATGGACGGCTCTCCCATGCTCGATATTCTCGAAGGCCGCATGTTCCATCCGGGCCATGCCATCGAGTCGGCTTGGATGCTGATGGAGGTTGCTCTCAAACAAGACGATGCAAAGCTTTTCGACACGGCCGTCGACATTACCCTGGCCGCGCTCAACCACGGTTGGGACGAACAGTTCGGCGGCATTCGCTACATTACAAACTACGACTGGACGCCCACCCACGATCTGGGAGCGGACCTGAAACTGTGGTGGCCGCACAGCGAGGCCCTCTACGCGCTGCTCTTGTCTTGGGTATGCACGGGCCGGCAGGATCTCGGCGACTGGTACACGAAGGTTCACCAATACGTGTTCAATCATTTCCCCGACCCCAAACACGGCGAGTGGTTCGGCTACCTCAACCGCGATGGCAGCCCCGTCTGGACCGCCAAGGCCAACGGCTGGAAGGGGTGTTTCCACTTGCCCCGCGTATTGTATCGCTGCTATCAATTGCTAGACTCTATTGTTGACGGACCGGCAGCCGAAAGCCACTCGCCTGCCGCTCGGTCGGCCGAATCCCAGGAAGGTTCGCCTTCGTAGGCAACCGTTATCACTAGGAACCGCGGCAACCCGGCCGCGAATAACAGCCAGGAGAAGATGGTTGTGGATAACCTTCAGAATAATATGCCAACGGATGGCAACGTAATTGGACTGCCCGAAAAGGGATCTCCATGGTATCTGGCCCTCATTTGCCTGGTGGCCTCGATAGGCGGCCTGCTCTTCGGATTCGACACGGCTGTAATTGCTGGAACCGTTGGCTTTGTCGAGACGCAATTCGAGCTCACTAAACTCGGCCTGGGCTGGTTCGGCAGCGCGGCCCTTGTGGGCTGCATTGTTGGCGCCGCCACGGCAG
>CAZISU010000789.1:0-3821 GCA_964541935.1 uncultured Planctomycetaceae bacterium
AGCAGCTCGGCAATCGCCTCCGATGGCGGGCGGCTGTCCAAGGAGAGAACGCCCACGGCATCGCCGCCGGGCTGGTTGACCGCGCGACCGACTGCCATGCTGGCGATGTTGATGCGGTGGTTACCACACAGGCTGCCGATCTTGCCGATCACGCCGGGCGTGTCGTGGTGGTCGAACAGCAGCAAAACGCCTTCCAGGTTGGCTTCCAGATCGCAGCCGCCCTTTTGCACGAGCTTGGGAATCATCTTGCCGAAGAGCGTGCCGGAGGCCTGCGAGGTTCGCGTGTCGCTGGTGACTTCGGCCTTGATAAGCGAGCTGAAATCGCCCACGCTGCTTTGACGTTGCTCGACCAATTCGATGCCCCGTTCGCGTAAGAGAATCTCGGCGTTGACAATGTTAACTTCCGAGTCCATGGCGTTTTCCAGCAGACCCGCGGCAAAGGCGGCCGAGAGCAGCCGCGTGTCTTTCGAAGCCACGTCGCCTTCGAAGGTCAGCTTGCAGACGTTCGGCGGGCTTTTGTCCATTTGTGCCAAAAGCAAGCCCAGGCGATAGGCCACGTTGAGCGAGCCACGCAATACTTCCAGCGTCTTGCCGTCCAGCGGCGACATGTTGACCGCTTGGCGGATCTCGCCCGTGCTGAAGAAATCGATCAACAGGCCCACGCCTTCGACCGCCACGTTGGTTTGAGCTTCTTCGGTGCTAGCGCCCAGGTGGGGCGTGCAAAGCACATTGTCCATGCCGAACAGGGGGCTGTCGGTGCAGGGTTCGGACGGATATACGTCCAAGGCCACGCCGCCGACCTGGCCGCTTTTGAGGCCTTCGGCCAGGGCCGCCTCGTCGTAGATGCCGCCGCGGGCACAGTTGATGACCCGCACGCCCTTACGCATTGTCTTGATCTCTGCGGCGCTAACAAGGCCGCGCGTCTCGTCGGTTAAGGGCGTATGCACGGTAAGGTAATCGACCAGCGTCAGCAATTCCTTCACGGAGCTGCAGGTTTCAATGCCCAACTCCTTGGCGCGGGTGGCCGAAAGGAACGGATCGAAGCCCAGGATTTTCATCTCCAAGGCTTGGGCCCGAGAGGCTACCGCCTGGCCGATACGGCCCAGGCCGACGATGCCCAGCGTTTTGCCGGCCAGTTGCGTGCCCATGTACAGCTTGCGGTCCCAGCGGCCCTCGACTAGCGAGTTGTAGGCCGGGGCCACGTTCCGCGATAAGGCCATCATCAACGCGATGGCGTGCTCGGCCGTCGAGATCGTATTCCCACCGGGCGTGTTCATGACCACCATGCCCAGGCGAGTGGCCGCTTCCTTGTCGATGTTGTCGGTTCCCACGCCAGCTCGCACGATGGCCTTCAGTCGCGTGTTGCCTTCGAGCACGTCGGCCGTGAGCTTGGCGCCGCTACGCAAGATGCAGCCGTCGAATTCGGTCAGCGCCTGGCGAAGCTCTTCGCCCTTGAGCCCGGTGCGAACTTCATATTCGAGATTTCCGGCCGACTCGAGCAAGTCGATGCCGTCTTGGGAAAGATTGTCTAGTACTACGATTTTTGGCATATTCGTTATTCCTCCTCTAATAAAACGCTTCCGGCAGCGGCGACGCCACTGCCAAGCTTAACTGATTGGCCCATCTCGGCAAGTACCAACTCGATGGCCGATAGGGTCGATAAAATGTCCAGTTCGTCGATTTGGCCCATGTGGGCTATGCGGATGATTTTTCCGCTAAAGGGGCCCTGCCCGCCGGCCAGTTTGACGCCGAAACGGCCTTCCAGCCGGGCCAGAAAGGCCTTCGCGTCTACGCCGTCGGGCAGAAAAGCGGCCGTCAACGCTTCGCTGGGACGCTCGGCCACAAGTTCCATGCCCAGGGCCGCGACGCCGGCGCGAGTCGCGCGGGCAAGCGTGGCAGTGCGTCGCCAGACATTTTCAATGCTTTCCTCGCGGATTTGGCGAAGGCTGGCAGCCAGGGCAGACAACAAAGGCCGCGAGGGTGTCCAAGGTGTATCGGGTCCGGCCAGCGCTTTGCGATATGCCGCTAGGTCGAAGTAAAAGGCCTGTCGCTCGATGGATTCGATGCGTTGCCAGGCGGCCTCGGAAACCGCCACAAACGCCAAGCCCGGCGGGCTCATCAGCGCCTTTTGCGAACCGACGGCCAGAAGGTCGATGCCCCAGTCGTCCATGTGACATTCCATGGCGCCCACGCCGCTGATGCCGTCGACCGCGAACAACGCGCCGCTGGCGGCAACCGCGCGGCCGATGCCCTCGATATCGTGCCCCACGCCGGTGCTGGTTTCGCTCAGCGTGGCATAAACGGCCGCCGCGTCCGCGTGTTCGGCTAGCAGGCGGGCGACCTCGTCCGCCTCGAAAGACTTGCCCCATGGCTCCTCGTAGCGGACGACCTTGATCCCATAAGCCTCGCAGATATCGGCCCAGCGCTCGGCAAACTTGCCCGAGTCGAGAACGATGGCCTTGCCGCCACGTGGCACAACGCTGGCCACGCAGGTTTCCATGGCCCCGGTCCCGCTGCTGGAGAGCACGGCTATATCGCTGGTCGTGTCAAAAACATACTTCAACCCCTCGAGCACCTCGGCCAGCAGCCGTCGAAACCCGGGCGTGCGATGATGCTCAAGCGTCTTGGCCATCTCCAACCGCGCAGCCTCGGGTATCGGCGTAGGCCCGGGCGTCATGAGACGATGTCTGACCATTTATGTTTCCTGGGATTGTTATGTTGGGATACAACAAGCTTGCCGGTATCAGGCTAGACACGGCACAAGGTCCGTCAGTTCGCAACGCATGTATTAATCGCGAAACGCAAGCGAGATTACACTAACCCGAAGCGCAAGCGAGGGCCCTGGGCAAGAAAGCCGCTATTTTAGCCGCCCAAGCAGATTTTGACGATGGGTAGCGTTATTGAGGGACATAGGATAACCGCATCTGACTGTTAAAGTGTGGGGGGCACTTGACGGCACACGCCCGATACATTACAATATCGACAAGGTAACCATGAACAACCGGCCCTTGTTGGTCACAATCTGAAGTGTAGCAGGGAACTCCAACTCAAGAAATAGAGGGGAATAATGCGTATACAACTACGAATGCGTTGCGTCTTGGTATTATCTGTCATTGCGGTGGCATTGCTGGGGATCATCACTCCTTCTTCGGCTGTCATTGTGAACTTTCCCGATCACAATCTGGAAGCCGCAGTAAGTGCTCAACTGGGCATACCGGCCCCTACCACAATTAACGATATGAATATGGAGGCCCTGGAATCGTTATCAGCAAACTCCAACAACATTTCCAACATCCAGGGATTAGAGTATGCCTCGAATCTGACCAGTCTGTTTCTGTCGAGCAATCATATCAGTGACATTTCAGCAATATCCGAGTTAACCAATTTGAACTTTCTGTGGCTGGACAGCAACCAGATCGTCGACATCGACGCGATGGCCGGGATGCTGAGTTTGAATCGTCTGTGGATGCAGAGCAACCAGATCGTCAACATCGCCCCGGTGGCCGAGCTGACAAATCTGACCGATTTGCGTCTGTCCGGCAACCAGATCAGCGACATCTCCCCGGTTGACGGGTTGACTAATCTGACCATTTTGGGCCTGAGCAACAATCAGATCAGCGACATATCCGCAATTGCCGGGCTGACGAATCTGACCTCTTTGCAGCTGTCCGACAATCAGATCAGCGACGTCTCGGCGGTGGCCGAGCTGACAAATCTGGAATGGTTGTATTTGAACAACAACCAAATTGAGATAATGGATCTTAGTAACCCAGCGCGGCCTCGCTTCGCTCGGCCGCAACCAAAGGAAGAAGGTATCCTCG
>CAZISU010000790.1:0-3797 GCA_964541935.1 uncultured Planctomycetaceae bacterium
CGCCCATGGCGGCGGCTATCTTCAACTTGGGACCCGCCCCGTCGGTGCAAGACACCAGCACGGGGTCTTCGTAGTTTCGCGCGAAGAGCGGGTTGGTAAAATCGAGTTGAAACAGCCCCGCAAAACCGCCGTCGAGCTTGAGAACGCGTGGCGTTTGTGTGCGATGAATGAGACGCGGGAGCCGGGCCATCGCCTTGCGGTAAATGTCCAGGTCCACGCCCGAGTCTTTGTAGGTAGCTTTGGCCATATGTGGCTTTCAATAGTCGAGCTGTACCCGACCAATATAGGCTCAGTTGTCGTTTGCACAATAATATTAACGTCTTAGAGCAAAATCCTCAATGAACCTCAATATAAGGTAAGGTTGACAAACGCCAAAAAGGCTGACAAACTACGGTTAGAAGGTGCTCCCACCACCCTTTCGTGGAAACACGCCACCCCCCACGCCTGCCTTTTGTGCAAAAACCACCTTCGGCACGGTTATCCGCCGGATTTTTGATGCAATGTGCCTCTGTCGCGGACGCCATGTCGTGAATTATCCCCCCGTTTTGTTGCGACTTTGGTCGCGTAAGTAAGCAAAGGAGCTAACGATGAAATTGACGACAAGTTTTGGTTTGCTGGTTGTAGCGTTTTTAGCGCTTTCAGTATTAATGACCGGCACGGTGCTGGCCGATCCCCCCAAGGCCCCGGCCGTGTCTACATTTGCCCCGGCCGACGACCTGGCCACCCAGGTTGAAGGCTATGTGGAGAAACTGGAAGAGTCTGTAGAGAGTAAGGACGAGTACGAGGACTCGAAGGAAAAGATCGGCAAGGATTCGAACACCCTGATTGTCATGGCATTGGCCCTGGGCCTGAGCGACAAGGACAACGACTACAAGGCCTCGGCCGCCGGCATGGTAAAAGCCGCCCAAGAACTGGCCGCCGCCAAAGACTACGATGCCGCCAAGGCCGGCGTCGCCGCCGTGAAGGCCGCCATCGCAGCCAAAGCCGGTGGAGCTGACAAGCTCAAGTGGGAGAAAGCAGCCTCGCTGCACGAATTGATGGAAGCCGTTCCTTCGCTCAACACAAAGCTCAAGGGCGCCCTGAAGAAAGAAAGCCGTTTCAAGAAGAAGGCCAAAAAGGCCGCCGGATATGCCGCCGTGATGGCCGTTATCGCGCAGGGGTCGATGGCAAACTCGTCCGATACCGAAAAGCCGGACGAATCCGCAAAGTGGTACAAATACTGTGCCGAGATGCGAGACGCTGCTGCCGAAGTCAACGCCGCGTGTGCCAAAAAAGACCACGCCGCCGCCAAAGCCGCCATGGAAAAACTCGGCGAAACCTGCCACACCTGCCACGAAGTTTTCCACGAAGAAGAGAAATAGACGCTCTTAGCGCGGATTATTCATGAACCAGTGTTTTCGCTTGAAATACTAACCCGAAGCGCAAGCGAGGACCGGAAAGCCCGAAAACATCAAGGGCCCTCGCTTGCGCTTCGGGTTAGTATGGTTCATGAATAATCCGAGTGAGCGTTAAGAAAAATCCAACGGGCAGCACTGTCGAATTTCGACGGTGCTGCCCGTTTTTTTATTCCACGCGTAAATTAGTTCCATCGCCGGGGCAAGACCCGGCCTACTCAAACCTCAAACCTCCTGCGGCACCACATAAGGTTCACGTTGAGCGGGCTGATTGAGCATCGCGTCAGCCTTGTCGTCGCCAATAACTCGCTCGGTTGCCGGATCAAATCTTAGTGTATGTCCCACCTGATACGCAGTCCGGCCCAACAGGGTAAGAGCCATCGACTTGTGGCCTTCGGCGATGTCGGCATTGAGCTTCGTATGATCTTCACTGCGGATGGCTGTTAGCCAGTTGCGGAAGTGTGGGATGCTTTCGTACTTCCAGTCGTATTCGGTCACCTTGCTGGGCCCCGGCTCGCACTTCAGGCCCATGAACGTGCGATAACTGCTGTAGTCGGGAAAGATCTGATAGCCCTTCGAGCCAAAGAAGATCGTTCCCACCGGAAAATCTTTCTGCACAAAGGGATACTTGTCCCGAAAACCGGCCTCGCTATTGGTGTACCACGAACGATGTTCGTACGTGACATACGTGTCGGGTTTGGCGAACTTAAAGGTCATCGCCATATGTGTGGGCGTTGTGCGATCGTCCTCGTGGACAAACTGTCCGCCGGTGGACGTCACCTCGACCGGATGCTCATTCAGTCCTAGTCCCCAGCGAATCACGTCCAATTCGTGAACCGCCTGGTTGGAGAAACACCCGCTTGAAAGTTCCAGATTCCAGTACCAGCGTCGATGCCAGAATTGACTGTAGGGATGCATGGGCTTTGGGCCTAACCATTTATCCCAATCGAGTCCCTCCGGGACGGGCGACGGGTTAATTTTGCCCAAATTTCCCCGAATCTTATAGTCGAGGCCCCGAGCCATATACACGTCGCCAACCACACCTTCGTGTAGTTTTTGGATACCTTCGGAAATAGTTGGGTTGGAGCGGTTTTGGGTGCCATGTTGGACCATGCATTTATACTTACGCGCGGCCGCAACCATCTGGCGGCCTTCGAAGAGGTTGTGCATTCCCGGCTTTTCTACGTAAGAATGCTTGCCGGTCTGGCAAGCCCAGATAGTGGAAAGCGCGTGCCAGCGGTCGCCAATTGCATTGCTCACGGCGTCGATCGATTTGTCTGCGAACATTTCGCGCATATCGGTGAATGTTTTCAACTTTTTGCCGGCCAGTTCCGGATACAGTTTTCCAACGGAATCCAACTTGCTTTGATCGCAGTCGCAGACGGCCACAATTTCGACGTTGTCGGTTTCGGCCATTTTGGCAAGACAGGAGACGTGTGCCCTCATCCGTCCACCCAGACCTAAGATGCCAACGCGAATTTTATCGTTGGCGCCGGCCTTAGATGAAGCGATAGCAGGCGCGGCCATAGGTGCGGCCACTGCTACGGCGGCCGACGACTTCAGAAACTCGCGGCGGTTGGTGTCTTTCATAGCATAATCTCCAATTCAATATCCCAGGGAAGGAAGGTAAAGGCGTGACATACTGGTCTGGTTAAATTTGCCAGTCTGCAAAACGGAGGAAGACCTCACATCTTATGCTATCGTGCATTTGCCCTCAAATCAATAGAATTGCCAAGCAGCCCGTTGAAAAGCACAATTTCGACCGACGAATTTACACAAAGCCGGCTTGCCGGAGCTATCGCGACCGGAATGAACTGACTGCAATGCCGATCCAGAAAACGGTCAGGGTTCCGATCACAATAATCATCGAATGGTCGAAGGGGCTGGCCAGCCAGGCGAGTTTTCCGGTCAGGATTGGAGGAAATGCCCTGCCAAGGAACTCGAATTTGTCGGTTAAATATGGCGACACCGTCATCCACAGAATCACGAAAAAACCGGTCAGCACGCCGGTAATCGCGGCCGGATTCTTAGCACGCCGCGAAATAAATCCCAGCAAGAACAGGCCCAGCATCCCGCCGCTGAGGATGCCCTGCATCTTCCACCAGGCGTCCAGCGCGCTTTTTACGTGGATCATTGCCATCGCAATTGTTGTTCCTATCACACCGAAAAACAACGTGGACGCATAAAGCACACGCATCGACTCGCGCTCGCCCGCGTCGGGGCGCAGATGTCGCCGGTAAACGTCGCAAAGCATCAGCGTGGCCGACGAGTTGAGACTCGAATCCACACTGCTCATTGCAGCGGCGAAAATGGCCGCCAACAGAAAACCGGTCATCCCAACCGGAAGTTGTGTTGAGATGAAATGCGGAAAAACGGCGTCCGGCTTAGCCGCAACGTCTAGTG
>CAZISU010000791.1:0-3793 GCA_964541935.1 uncultured Planctomycetaceae bacterium
TGAGAGTATTGCTGCCCCGATCTAAAAGTGGTTTGGCTTCCCAGAAGGGCAGGAGATAGCACTTCAAGAATTCATCTAGTATTTCTTCAAGTAGCTGAGACGAAGCCATCAATATCGCCTTCCCGACGGGCATTGCCTCGACCATGTCCGCTGTCATTCCCCGTTCGATTAGTACGCGTTTGGCGATTGGGTAGCTTCGTGCAACACGAGCAAATTTTATTACAGGCGTCCCTTGCTCGCTATCCTTTCTCCAAAGGTTAGTCACCTTATGCAGCGTTTCGGCAGTCTTCCAATACCGCTGTCGCCAGTAGCCGGGATCCTCTATCGGTTCGTCGGTGTCGAGCAGTTCAGGGAACGAAGCATTAAGCCCTAGAATCTCGCCATCCATATTCTTACGCATGTCGATAAGTGGTTGTGGCAGATATGTGAGAGCCCAATAGAGATTCGGTGCCCCGGGCTGCTGGATCAATTCCTCCAAGGCGTCTGATGTATAGGTGATGATGGCATTGCCGACCATCCCAGCAACCAGAGTGGGACTATTGCCCACGTGTCGCCCAAGCGCATACCCACACTTCAATGTCTCGGTGGCCTCGTCCAACTTGCCCAGGGCAATTTGCTTGCGGGCGATAAGTTGTAAAAAACGAGCAAATCGGCGGGTATCCTGCATTTCTGGTAAAAGTGTTTCAATGCCGTCCTCGCGGAGAGGAATCTGCCAATCGCAAAACTCACACAGTGTTCCTCGCTTCAATTCTCGAAGCGGTATCCAGTCGATCTCTTTCGCATCGCGAAGATCCTCAAGTGGAACGTCTAAATAGTTGTATAATTTTTTTTCCAATTCCTTGTCGCCAAAAAAACGATCCTTCTCGGCCTTTATTTTGCCGTAAAAAACGGCCGCGTTGCCCGGCTTGCGTTCGAGGACGGTGGGCAGCAGTTGGTACTTCATCGCCGGACGTGGAACTGGCTGGGGGTAAAGCACCAGTTTTTTTGGCTTTTTTTTGCCATTGGCGGCGGGCAGAGCCGACGGCAAGAGCCATATCGTCGCCAGCAGGAGGGACGTGATAACGCATAGACGTAAAAGTTTGTAATGGTGGTTATTCATTGTTTGGGCTCCGTTAGTTGGAGATATTAATACGAAGGGAAGAAGTACGGGTTCCTCTTCTCTGTTCGCGGATTGCTTGTTGTCCAGCAGCACGTTTTTCCATGTTTAACTCCTCCCAAAACAGAGAAGAGGAACCCGTACTTCCTTGCATAGAGCTTGCCTGCACTCGAATTCCGAGGGGCTGTTTTTGTTTGTCAAATAATTGAAAACTCCTGGTGCGTCGCGGACGTCCCCTACTATATCCCCGCGGCTTGTAGTTGCCTTAGCAGTTTGTAGTACGGCAATGGCGGCGGCGACGGCTGGTATGTTTGTTTTGGGTAATCTTGGACCGGGGTGGGGTTTGCTGCATTTGTGGTGCGGGGTTCGCCCCTTGCGATGAAGGATCTAGCTGTGAGTGTTCCCGAGTCGGTCCAGGCTAGTAGCCGCTCTTCGGAAAAGTCGAACGCGCGACGTTCGATATCCCGTGGCTGGGAATCATCGACAAACGTCCGTTGCGGCGGCGGTTCGGTGGCGGGTTCTTTTTTTACGGGCTGTTGGGTTGGCTGATCGGGTTGGGCTGGGGGTTGTTTTAACGGCGATGCGACGGTTTTTATCGGCTCATCTGCCCGCAGTGCGATTATGGAACGCTGCTGGACGACAACCGCCATTAAAAGACACCCGGCCAGGGTGGTCATTGCGGCGAAGGCGACCGCCCAACGTCGGTTTGAGGCTTTCGTCGCGGTCGGCGTGGTTTGCGAGCTGGCTGCTGCTTGTCCGGCCAGGAACATGGTGCGATCCCGATCCAAACGACCTGGGCCGGGGGTGAACGCGGCCAGTTCGGCTTCGATTGCGGCCAGTTCCTGCCTTTCGGTGGCGTCTATTTTTCGTTCTCGCTCGTACATGATTCTCTCATTACTGTCTCTCGCACTTGCCCGAGGGCGTCTTGGTAACGCCGGTGGGCCGTGCTTTCCGATGTGTCTGTAAGTTCCCCGATTTCGCGAAAGCTCAGCCCGCCCCAGAGCCGGGCGACTAGCGTCTGGCGTAGGTTTTCCGGCAAGCCGGCCGTGGCCGATTGGGCGTCGAGCATTTCGCCCGGCGATCCATGCAATACGGCCGGGCGTCGTCGCGCGGCCTCGTCTTCGTGCCGACGTCGACGCCGGCTGGCCCGATGGGCATTGCTGGCCCGATTGCGAACGGCACGATACAGCCACGGCACGATCCGCTGGGGCAGCTCGCGGCGGGCGGCCAATTCGATCAGCACCTCTTGCACCACGTCCTCTGGGCAGTCGCACCACCCGGCAGCGAAAAGTTCCAGGGCCGGGCCGTGGCGGTCGATCAGTTCGCCCAGCAACTCCGGGCTGGGTTGGCCTGACGGAGGCCGATCTGCTGCGGGCCGATCGTTCGAATTGTTGGTTTTGTTGGTGTTCACTATTAAGAAATCACCGGCCGATGGTTTTTCTCCCAGAAATTATCTCGGGTGCCATGGTCCACGCTTGCGTGGCCATGCGAGCATGGGGCCTCGCGGATCTTTCCCCCGATGGCATTATACCCAAGCGCGAGCCGGCAAACACCTTGCCAATCACGCCCATTCTGGGCGTGCCACACTGGCTCCCCCCGATCCTTGACGGCTTGAACTCCAGCAGATACCATCGGTAGATTCACCGGTCCACGCTTTTAATGAGAGGTTATCCGTGTTCACAATCGATCTTTCCGGCAAAACGGCCTTAATTACCGGCGGGGGGCAGGGGCTGGGCGCTAGCATGTGCCAGGCTTTTGCTGAGGCTGGGGCAAACGTGGTGGTCAACTATTTCAACGATCCCGAGGGATTGAACTTGGTGCGGGCCGCGGAGACTGTGTACGCCCTGGGCGACAATGCCGTGGCTATCGAGGCCGATGTCCGCAGCGCCGAAGAAATAGAGCGGATGATCGATAAGACTATCGAGCGGTTCGGTAGCTTGGATATACTGGTGAACAACGCCGGTATTCTACGCGATAAGACGATCAAGAAAATGACGTCCGAGCAGTGGCAGTCGGTTATGGATACGAACCTGACGGGCGTTTTCAATACCTGCCACGCGGTGGCCGAGCGGCTGGCCGACGGTGGACGGATTGTGAACCTGGCTTCGATCGCGGCTTTTGTGGGTTTCTTCGGGCAGGCGAACTACGCGGCCGCCAAGGCCGGGGTAGTGGGGCTCACCAAGGTGCTCAGCCGCGAGATGGCCAAGCGGCAGATCACCGTCAACGCCGTCGCGCCCGGGGTGATACTGACCGAGATGGGCAAGTCGATTCCCGACGAAGTCCGCGATGAAATGTTCAAGCTGATCCCCCTGGCACGTTTCGGCGAGCCGGAAGAAATCGCCCGAGTGGTGCTGTTCCTGGCCAGCGACATGGCGTCTTATATGACGGGCCAGACCTTGCACGTTAACGGAGGCTGGTGGGGATGAGCGGAACGCGTCGCGATGCCAAGATGTGTACGGCTGAGGAAGCTTTGGCTGTGGTCGAAGATTCTCAGACAATCGCCTCTGGCGGGTTCGTCGGTGCGGGCGTGCCCGAGGCGCTTGTGTTCGCGCTGGAGCAGCGTTTCTTGAACCACGCACGTCCCCGCGATTTGACGGTGATCTATGCGGCCGGGCAGGGCGACGGTAAGGATCGCGGCATCAACCACTTGGCCCACGAAGGGCTCGTTTGCCGCATGATAGGCGGTCACTGGGGCCT
>CAZISU010000792.1:0-3789 GCA_964541935.1 uncultured Planctomycetaceae bacterium
CGCCTTGATGATCGGCGAGGATCTCGCTGGAGGAGTAAACGAACAGTACATCGGCACGATGGATGATGTACTCATCCTCTCCCGAGCGCTCAGCGCGATCGAGGTGGCCACGATGCATGGCTTGGGCGTTTCGGCCATGTTAGACGGCGCAACACTATCCCTCCTTCCCGGCGACGCCAACGGCGACCGCATGGTTAACGGCACGGACGCCGCCACCCTGGCCGCCAACTGGCAAACCGCCACCGGCGCCACCTGGGAAATGGGCGACTTCAATGACGACGGTGCCGTCGACGAAATCGACGCCACGATACTGGCCGCCAACTGGCAAACGAGCGCAACATCCGCGGGCGTACCCGAGCCGGGCACCTTGGCCCTGCTGGCCGGCGGATTGCTGATGCTGTTCGCCGCTCGGCGACGCAAAGCTTAACGGTAAACACAGAAGAGGTTTTTATCGCAATGGAGAAGAGGCAAGCAAGCTCTCATGCGTGTAAATGACAGCTTCGGTTTACAACTTAGTATCACCTGATTGAGGAAGACTCTAATGAACGTATTCTCGAGGACAATAGTGTTTGCGACGACAGCCGCCTTGTTGGCCGCATTCGTCGTCGGCAACGCCCAGGCAATTGACGTCTGGTACGATTTTGAGAACGACAACGGCACCACCGCCACCGACAAACTGACGGGCGACGGATCTCAGGATGGGAGTTTTCTGGGAAATGTTTCCATTCAAACCGCGCCCGGCATCGTGCCCTTCGGCGAACAATCGGCCTTGATCGAAGCACCAACGATCATACCGGCCGCGGAGTTTTATAACACGATCGAGATTCCCGGCTCGAATTCGCTGACCGAAAACTTCACCTTGGCACTGCACGCCAACAACCTTGAAGACCCTCTAGGTTTCACGCGGCTGTTGAGCAGCTACGGTGGTGCCGGCGCTGCCTCGTCGGAACGAGTATTGCTCGACTACGACCCCTCCGGGGCGACTTTGCCGTATGGGATACGCGCGATCGTCAACAACACCGCCGTTAAACCCGCGGACATGCCGCCCGGTCTCTCCGATCCCGGCTATCATCACTATGCGCTGACTGCGGCCACCGGAATGGTCAGCCTTTACGTCGACGGAGTCATGGTCGCCTCGGGCGACGTTGGCACCGGCTATTCCATCTCGGCGGCCAATATCCGCATCGGCGAGGATCCGCACGACTTGGGCGGCGGCGCCAACGAACAATTCGTCGGCAAGGTCGACGACGTGCTGGTCACCGACCAGGTGCTCACAGCGGCCCAAATCGCCAGCTTGGCGGGCGGCTCCACCGTGCAAAGCGTCGTGGGGACACCCACAGGCAACCTGGCCGTCAACTACGATTTCGAAGGCGACTCGGGCACGACGATTACCGATAAGTTCACCGTCGACGGTTCGCAGGACGGGATCGTACATCAACTGGCGAGCGTCGACACCGACCCAGCCAACGCCAAACTGGGAAGCGGCTCCGGATCGATCCAGACGGTCACTCCCCCGGATAAGTTCAGCCAGATCAAAACGAGCGTTACCGGCACCGATCTGGGCAGTGAGTTCACGCTGTCGGCCGTTATCAACATCGACGGCGACGGATACACGAGCGGAAACCTTACCAGACTGTTCTCGACCTACGCGGGCAGTGCCTCGGCGGCGGGACGCTTGATTATGGATTTCGAGCCCGACGCCTCGACCTATGACATCGCCGTGCGGATGATCCTGCCCGACGGAACAAACATCTCGACAAATCAGGCTTTCAGCTATAGCGATAACCACACGCTCACGGCCGTCTACGACGGCAGCACCGTGAAGATCTATATCGACGGTGCCGAAGCCATCTCGGATGCCGCCGCGGTCGGCGGTGTTGTTGATCTGGGCGAGTACGCCTTGATGATCGGCGAGGATCTCGCTGGAGGAGTAAATGAACAGTACATCGGAACGATGGACGACGTACTCATCCTCTCTCGAGCGCTCAGCGCGGCCGAAGTAGCAACCCTGCATTCCGGCGGGGCAGCCGTAATAGTACCCGAGCCGGGCACTTTCATACTATTGGTAGGAGGCCTACTGATGCTGCTGAACGTTCGTAGGAAACGTTAAGCGTTACTTCAATCCGGAACAAGCGAGAGGCAACAAGCGTGCGCATCGCCGCTGGCGGCCGCGTCGGCGGTGATGTGACGCGTATATCAGTGAACCTTGCGGGGTGCATTCACGACACGCCGCCGACTAATTGACAAGTCGATATTTGATGCGCAGCGGACGCACACTAATTTTTGTACAGGAGGCACATCGTTATGTGCAAAACGGCAAGGATAAAGGCATTCACGCTAGTCGAACTGTTGGTAGTGATCGCTATCATCGGCATCCTCATCGCGCTGCTATTGCCGGCCGTGCAAGCAGCCCGCGAGGCGGCCCGGCGAATGCAATGCAGCAACAACGAGAAGCAAATCGGGTTGGGCATTCTCAACTATCACGATACGCATCTCTATTTTCCGCCCGGCACACTGGGAGGGGGTACCAGTTGGAGTTGGTCGGCACGTATCTTGCCGTTCATGGAGTGCGGCATCATCCACAAGCAGATCGATTTTGACATCCCTTACAATCTAGTTCACAAGATCAACAACGAGGCGATGAAAACATTCGTTCCAGCCTACATTTGCCCAAGTGCTCCGGAGCCCTACCTGATTAGCTGCTGTGGCGCTATTGTCGGACTTGAAGATACCGCGGAAACGAATTATTCCGCCGTGGCAACGCATCGCGACGGTGATGATGCGTATTATGCACGGGACCCAGACGGCACGGGCATTATGTACCTAAACTCAAAAACAAAGATTCGGGATGTTACCGACGGCACCAGCATGACGTTTCTGGTTGCGGAATGCGATTTGGAACAAAACGACTCCTACGCTCCCACCTCAACCCAACACTGGGGAAAGATTTGGGCGTCTGAAAACCGCGTGACAACGGCCTACGGCATCAACTCCGACCTCGGTCATATCCATGCCCCGATCCGCAGCCATCACCCCGGCGGAGCACAGTTCCTTTACGCCGACGGGCACGTATCCTTCCTCAACGAAACCATCGAACAGGCACTGCTGCAATCCCTTACAACTCGTAACTGGGGAGAGACAATTGATGATAGCGAGTACTAACGGACGATTGATCGCTTACTCGATCTTAACGTCGGTCTGTCTATTGACAACTGGCTGTGGAGGCGGCTCAGCGACCAAGGTTATCGAAGGCACTGTCTCGGTTGCCGGGCAAAAAGCCGATGGCGGCGAAGTGCGTTTCGTGCCCATCGAAGGCACACCCGGCTCTGTAAACGCGTCCACCATCACAGATGGGAAATACCGGCTGGAGGCACGTGGCGGCGTGCCGTTGGGAAAATACCGCGTGGAAGTCACCGCCACCAAAAAAACCGGACGGCAAGTCATGCAGGACAACGGCTTCGAAAAAGTCATGGGAGACGAGTTAGTCAAGATCTCTCCACCCCAATACGCCGGCAAACAGTCTACCATTGTGGCCGAAATTACGGCCGATTCCGACGGAAAGTTCGATATCAATATCACACAATAAATTCAGGATAGATCACACAACTATGACCAATTATTTTCTCGTAATCAAGCTCGCCGTGACTTTGCTGCTCACGGCCGCATGCATGGCAACCGTGAATGCCGACGACAACAAGAATAAAAACGCTAAATCTGGAGACGATGTGATTGACATCGGTTCGAATCGCGAATTGTTCGTCGACGAGTATCTGATCGACAAGCTCGACG
>CAZISU010000793.1:0-3787 GCA_964541935.1 uncultured Planctomycetaceae bacterium
GTTCGCCACCCATTACCACGAGCTGACCGAACTGGCCCATTCGCTTTCGCGGGTTAAGAACCTCAACGTGGCCGTGCGAGAATGGCAAGACGAGGTCGTCTTCCTACACAAGATCGTCGACGGCGCGGCCGACAAAAGCTACGGCATCCACGTCGCCCGTCTGGCCGGCGTGCCCCGCGGGGTCGTCGAGCGGGCGAAAGATATTTTGGTTCAACTCGAAGACGAACATCTGGACGCCACGGGGCACGCTAAAATTGCGGTGCCGGAAGCACGCGAGTCTTCTAGCGAATCGTCGAGCGGCGGTGAACCGCGGGAGATTCAGTTGACGCTGTTTGGGCCTAGCGAGCATCCGTTGTTGGACGAGCTGCGGCAGATGGATGTTAATGGGACGACGCCGTTGGAGGCTTTGCAGCGGATTGTGGAGTGGAAGAGAATATTGGATGAGGAAAATTAAGCCTGTCTATCAGCAAGCCCTTTGCGCCTTAGCGTCTTTGCGTGAGACAAATTTGCCGTTTTGAATATCACGCAAAGACGCCAAGGCGCAAAGAAAGACGGGCACACCTACGCGATCAAATTCCGTTTTGCTTTGGGATCTACTCGCGCAGCCCCACAAAGGGGTTCGTTTTCTTCTCTCTTCCTACCGTAGTCGACGGGCCGTGGCCGGGGTAGAGGATGGTATCGTCGGGGAGGGTGAAGAGTTTTTTGTGGATGCCGGCGGCTAGGTCTTCGAAGCTGCCGTCGGGGAAGTCGGTGCGGCCGATGCTGTCGGCGAAGATTACGTCACCGACGAGCACGATCTGCGGGGTGTGGTCGGCCCAGTGATAGACCATGTGGCCGGGGCTGTGGCCGGGGATTTCCAGAACGTTGAGCTTGAAGCCGGCCGTTTCATAGACTTGGCCGTCGTCGAGCATTACATCGGCCGGGGGGCTGATGAGGTCGGCACCGAAGGCGGCGGAGAGATTCAACTGTGGGTCGGTCAACTTGGGGGCGTCGCCGCGGCCAATAACTATGGGGCAATCGGGCCAGCGCTGCTTGAGGGCCTGGTTGCCGCCGATATGATCGCTATGTCCGTGGGTAATCAAAAAAGACGTTGGTGTGAGGTCGTTTTTTTCGAGAAAATCGATGGCTCGCTGGGGCTCCAGGCCGGGATCTACGACAAAACAGTCTTTTCGAGATTTCTTGCTGACAACGAACGTGTTCTCCTCGAACGGCGCGGAGACGATGCAGGTAAGGTCGATTTCTTGAAAGTCCACGGATTGGTCTCCCCGACGGAGTTAAAATCAATTAGGTTATCGAGAGCGTAGATCACAAAATGTACGCAAAAGGCAAGATGTACCTTGTATCCACGCAAAATGGGCAAAGTTCCGCTTGCATGGAAAACATTGTAATTCCATCGGCCGTAATATGCGATAACCTCGAAGACGGACACTGCTGTTTGGGATAAGGCATGAAGAAACTTTATCGCCAGACCGCCCTGTCGTCACAGTTTAGCTGAGCTGCCTATCCTGGCGGAATGTCAGGGGTATCTCGCTGCAGGGGGGCAAAATTGATCGGTTAGCTCTGCTTCTGGCAGAAAGTTACATTGTATCTGGTACATTTAGTACAAGTATAATGAAATAGAGCTATAATCGACTGAACTTACCACTTTTTCGGATGTATTTGCGAGCCGCCGCATAGCGGGCCTCCGCTGATGCCCCTGCAAGGAGCAATATCAATGAATTGGATTTTCAATCGCCGCTGTGTTCGGTCTTTGGCGTTTTTGTTTGTCGTGGGTTTTTTAGGCAGTTTGTCGGCCCATGGGCAGAACTACCAGCCGCAGCCTCCGTATCAACCGCGACCCCAGTACCAACCGCAACCCCAGCAGCAATATCAAGCTCAGCCACAACAGCCATATCAGGCTCAGCCACAACAGCAATATCAAGCTCAGCCGCCCTATCGTATGGCCCAGCGCGAAGCGGTTGCCGCGGGGGCGGTCGGCAAGACCTCGCCCGTACAAAAAGCGATCGCTCGGCCGTCGGCAGAGACTCTCAAGCGTCGTTCCAACGAGCACCCTCTGATGCCCACGTTGCGTTGGGCGCAGACCGGTTTGGAATCCATCGAGCAATTGCACGGCTACACGGCCCGCGTGGTCAAGCGCGAGCGGGTTAACGGCAAGGTTGGCGACTTCGAATATATGTACATCAAGGTCCGCCATCGACCGTTCAGTGTGTATATGTATTTCCTCGGCCCGACAAATATGAAGGGTCAGGAAGTGATTTACGTCGAAGGCGCCAACGACGGCAAGATGTGGGCGCATGCGGTGGGCATACGTGGCATGATCGGCATGGTACAGATAAAGCCCACAAACCCCTTGGCCATGAGCGGCCAGCGATACCCGATTACTGAGTTGGGTATCAAGAACCTGGTAGGTAGGCTCTTGGAAGTTGGGGATAAGGACACCAAGTATGGCGAGTGCGAAGTCAGTTTCCTCGAAGGCGCCAAGATCGAATCCCGCCCGTGTACCTGCATCCAGGTCGTTCATCCGGTGCCGCGGCGGAACTTCCTCTTCCATATCGCACGGATCTACGTCGACGACGAGCTTAACATCCCCATTCGCTACGAGGCCCACGATTGGCCCAAGGGCAAGGACGGCAAGCCGGAGCTGATCGAGGAATACACGTATCTCGATTTCACGCCCAACGATAAGCTTTCCGACGCCGATTTCGATTATCGTAATCCCAACTATAACTTTATTTCGAAGTAGCTCGAAGGGGAGAAAGGCCGAATTTAGAAATCAGAATGAAGAAAGAATTTCGAAGGCCCAATGTCCAATGATCAATGTCCAATGATCAATGACTCTGCTAGCAACGACCCCGTCGAGCCAAGTGATCGGCCACGGGGTTTTTTTATTGGCCCGGTGGCGAAGAAAATCGGCCGTTCGATTTTGCGGATAGGCGTGGGCGTGTTGGTGGCGTGTTTAGTGCTTTTGGTGGTGCTGATGTTTTTTGAAGAATCGTTGATTTATTTTCCCGCAAAGTATCCGGACGGATATTGGAACGTTCCGCCCGAGGTGGGCATCGAGGATGCCGAGTTCGAGGCGGCCGATGGCACGCGTCTGCACGGCTGGTATCTGCCGCACGAGCGCCCCACGGCCGTGATACTGTTTTGTCACGGCAATGCGGGCAATATCACCAACCGCTTGCCCGTGCTGCGACGGCTGAATGAAGAGTTGGGCGCGAGCGTTTTGATTTTCGATTATCGCGGCTACGGGCGCAGCGAGGGCAGCCCCGGCGAAGAGGGCGTTTTGCAAGACGCACGTGCGGCGCGGACGTGGCTGGCCAAAAAGGCGGGTGTGGACGAACGTGAGATCGTGCTCTTAGGCCGGTCGCTGGGCGGGGCGGTGGCCGTTGACCTGGCCGCCGCGGACGGCGCCCGCGGGTTGGTGTTGCAAAGCACGTTCACGTCGATCCCGGCCGTGGCGTCGTATCACTATTCGTGGCTTCCGGCCCGCGTGGTGTTGCGAACGCGGCTGGATTCGCTTTCAAAGATCGGTTTGTACCACGGGCCGCTGCTACAGAGCCACGGGTGCGATGATACGATCGTGCCCTACGCCTTGGGCAAGCAGTTATTCGACGCGGCCAACGAGCCGAAGCAGTTCATTCCGCTGGAGAACTGCGACCATAACGACTCGGAGCGGCCGGATTACTATCGAGAGTTGCGGGAATTCATCGAGGCATTGCCGTAGGCTGGATAAACTAGTGCCGCAAATCGCAATTGTCAGCCCACCAACGCCAAGGTCTTACTATTT
>CAZISU010000794.1:0-3785 GCA_964541935.1 uncultured Planctomycetaceae bacterium
TGGTAACATAGCCTTTGCCTTCTTTACCCAGCTCTTGCAGTCTCGTGACCTCGTTTCCCTGTAACTTGAGGCTGTCTTCGGCCAGTTTCACCAACTCCTCGGTGTTTTTCCGGCTGACTCGAATCTCTTCCAAATTCGCGTTGGCCTGATCGAGCTGTTTCTCCAGGCGGCTAACCTCGAATTGATAGTCGCGCGGGTCTACCTCCAAAAGCAGCGTGCCTCGGGTGACGTATCTTCCGGCCTGACATGCTGGAGTCTTTTTAACCACGCGGCCGCCAACTTCGGCCGCCAACGTAATTTCGCGATAGGGGACCACGAGCCCGTCGACATCTATGTCCATGCCTTCGGCCTGGCTTTGCACTGGTATGGTTTCGACCAAGGCGGCCATTACCTGCTCTGGCGCGATTTCGGGCGGGTCGGCCTTGCCGTGTATAATCACGCCGACAAAAACGGCCACGCCCACGCCCAATATGGACAGTGGGATAATCCAACGCACTATTTCTGTGACAATATAACGTATGTGAGCCATGACTATGATCCTAACTCCGTCGCGGGCTGGTCTTGCGGTGATTCGTCTACCACAAAGAATGGCTTCTGCAAGCCCAATGCGGCCAACGAAAAACGTATTACGTGCTCGGTCAGAGCTTCTGCCGTGTAATGTGCCTCGTGTTCGTCGTCGCCGATGACCATTGAAATCACGTTCCTGGCCGCCTTGAAATAAACACACTGGCCGACGATGCTGAAACATATCTGACGTCGCTGCCAGGCTGGTGTGGTCGCAGGCAAAATCTCTTCGGCGATCTTTTCTAGAACGGAAAATCGGTTCAGAAAATACTCTTTCAGCGTTTCACGACAAAATGGCGTGGGCTCGATGATCTCGCGGCGAAAAAGTCGCACTTTCCAGGAAGACTCGCTTTCCTTTGCCAGACGTTCGATGAAACCCTGCAAAAACATACGCAGCTTATCTGTCAAACTCATGCCCTCGGGCCAAGCGAGTTCACCTTCATCCAAACGCCCAGGGTGGGCAAGCTTAACGGCTTCGAGATACAACTGCTCCTTGTCGCCAAAGTAGTAATTCACGCTCGCCAAGTTCACATCCGCCAGAGAGCAAATCTCGCGCACGGTGGCCGCCTTGAATCCCTTCTCGGCAAACACCTCTCCCGCAGCTTCCAGAACCTTGTTTCGTACACAGTCACAAGCCACTGCTTTCCATCCTCCCGGGCAAAATATCGACGCAATTCAAACGCTTGTTTAAAACAAGTATATCAAACAGGCGTTTTAAGTCAAGGCAGTATTTGCCGGATGTCGCAAGTAGCTTATTAGAAAGCATTTACGGCGTACGCCCGCCCTCGGAAATAATTTCCGGACTGATGGTCTGCGGTAATCGCTGCAAGGCTACTAGGGCATGATACGCAATATAGGCCGGGTTATAACCCGGCCTACGTTAAGGGTAGGACACACAGAACCAGTTGTTGGTTATCAGCGGTTATGGCGTCTAAGATTTTCGCCACGATTTTTCGCCACGATTTTCGCCGCATCGCGGGATATTCTCGCTGGCTGATGC
Organism: uncultured Planctomycetaceae bacterium; assembly: GCA_964541935.1. GTDB lineage: Bacteria > Planctomycetota > Planctomycetia > Pirellulales > Thermoguttaceae > JAFGTN01. The sequence goes on from CAZISU010000794.1 coordinate 1,565, forward strand.
GGCGGACGAGGTTCTTCGTGAGCGGAGTGCGGCTTGCCGAGGTGAATGTCCTCGCCAAAGTAGTATTTGCGCGCTTCGGCGTTGCCGATCACCTCCGCGGGTGTTCCGTGGCAAAGCACTTCACCTTCGCGGATCACGTAGCTGCGGTCGGTAATTTGTAACGTCTCGCGGACCTGGTGGTCGGTAATAAGCACCGAGATACCCTCTTCGCGTAGCTGGCGAATAATGTTCTGGATGCTGGCGATGGTAACCGGGTCGATGCCCGTGAAGGGCTCGTCGAGAAGGATGATGCGCGGTTCGGAAACCAGCGCGCGGGCGATTTCCAGCCGCCGTCGTTCGCCGCCCGAAAGCGAAATGGCCATCGACTTGCGCAGATGCGTAATGTTGAGTTGTTCGAGCAACTCATTACATCGTTGGCGTCGCCCCTTGCGATCGTGTTTGCCCAATAATTCCAGCACCGCCAGCAGATTTTTTTCCACCGTGAGTTTGCGAAAGACGCTCGACTCCTGGGCCAGGTAACCCATGTGCCCTTCCAGCGCGCGGCGGTACATGGGCCAGCGCGTAACGTCAACGTCGTTTAGCATGAGCTTTCCGGCGTTGGGTTCGATCATCCCGCAGGTCATGCGAAAGCTGGTGGTTTTGCCGGCCCCGTTTGGGCCCAACAGGCCCACAATTTCGCCGCGTTCGACGTGAAAACTCACCCCGTCGACGACGCGGCGGCTGCCGTAAATTTTCACTAGCCCTTCGGCTATCAGTATGGACATCAGCTTACTTCCTTGCTAGCGGACGAAACTCATCTCTTTTACGTTCGGGAAAAAGGGGAACGGGATATCGGTGCCCGGCAACTTGTCCCAGGAATGGGGCCAGTAGATGTAGAGGGCTTTCCCGATCAGCAGATCGCGGTCGACAAAGTATTCGTTGGGGTTCCACAGGCGACTGTCGCGGCTCATGGCGCTGTTGTCACCGAACATGAGGAACTGGTCTTCTGCGAGCGGGAATTCCACGCTGCGCATTCTGCCGGGGTCGAAAACGCCCCAACGGCTGGGGTCGGAGAAGAACGCGGCCAGGTTATGGGGCGTGTGGTCGCCAAAGACATCATAGGGCGAGTCGAAATCAGAGACGCCGGTCCCGCCGCCATTTTTGTTGACGGCGATATAGTAGATATCACGCAGAATCTTGAGATGGCTGACCCGCAGCTTGGCCCCCTGCGAACCAACGGCTGCCGGCGCCAAGTCCTCTTTTTGCGGACGCTGGTTTTTCAACTCTGCGTAGGTGGCCGGTTTGTCGAAGACCATCAACTCGTCATCGACCCAAAGCCTTAGTTGGTCGTCGACGTTGGAGAACATGAGTTTATATGTGCCTGGCTTCGAAATCGGCGTGCTGCCGGTTCGCTCGAATGTTTCGCCCGAGATCGTAAGCACGGCCTTGCCGGTGGCAAGATCGATCGTACATAGCATGTCGCGGCCGCCCTCGACCAGTTTCAAAAGAGCCTTGCCTGCGGGACTTTCGACTTGCAGTTCGCACTCCAGCGCCAGGTCGCCGACCCAGTGGGTTCCATATCCACGCACGCCGCTGCCGGCCGCGCCGCGGCGGTTGTCTTTCCAGACGCCGGCATTGTAGGCGGCAAAATCCGTAATCAATTGCGGCCGAATCACGTAATTTTCCGGCAAGGGCCCCTTTTTCAACGCATGCCAATCGGAGGGTATGGGCACCACGTGTCGATATTGCAGCCATGCCGTGCCCTCTTGTTTGCCGCTAATTGTAAAATCGCGTTGGTCGCTCGATGCTTTCCAGGCGTCTGAGCCGTTGGCGTCCTGCCAGCGGGCGGGCCAACCTTTTTCTATCATGCCCGGCAAAACATAGTCGTTGTCGTAAACCGTCTTCAACATGGCCCGCATCTTGCCGGGCGGTTTTCTCGCAATCGAGAACTCCTCACCGTCCTTGGGCTTGGTGTATAGATTACCGCGGTTGATACGCACCGTTTCGTTCGGCAAACCCACCAGACGTTTGATGAAATTCGTTTTCGACTCGGCCGGGAACTTGAAAACCGACACGTCCCAACGCTTGGGCTCTTCGAACTGGTACATGAACTTGCCGACAATAATGCGGTCGCCGTTGAACGAGCGGTTGTCTTTTTTCTTCAAGCCAGCAGGGCTAAGCTCCATGCGGTGCCGGCACATGGGGCAAACGCCACCGCTGACGACCCTTCCGGTCGGGCGTT
>CAZISU010000795.1:0-3784 GCA_964541935.1 uncultured Planctomycetaceae bacterium
TCAAAGACTACAGAATACTGGACCACATCGGGTCGGGCGGCATGGGCACGGTCTACAAGGCCGAGCACCAAGCCATGAAACGAATCGTGGCGCTGAAGGTGCTGTCAGTCGCAAAGGCGTCGAATCCGGCCGCGTCGCCGATGGGTTGTTTCCAAGCGGCCAGGCCTTGAGAACTAATACCGCCTTCGCGCTCGAGTTCCAGGATAACCCGACCCTCGGTGCCGGGCACGGCGGCGTCGACTTTCAGACAACCGTTGCTGCCGTACTCGAAGGTGACCTCGATCGGATGCCCCTTGGCAAGACCTGCGGGCAGATTGCGGATAACGGCCCGACCGATTTGCGCGCACTCGGCCGGCCGCGAACTTTCGCCTTCGAGAACCTGTACTACGATGGTTTTCTGGTTATCGGAGCGGGTGACAAACGTTTTTTTGTAGCGGGCCGGCAGCGAGGAGTTGCGCGAGATCAGCTTGATGTTGTCTTTGCGAAGCGTCTCCTGGTCGATGCCCTCGACGCCCAGGCTGTGGGCGTTGACGTTAGTGATCTCGAACGTGGGCGCGTCTTCCGCTTTGGGCGACTGCTTGTCGAGCAGGTATTGTGCATAGACGGCGGCCCCGCGAGCGACTGCTTCGTCGGGATTTACCGAATGGTCGGGCGTTAATCCCGTCAGCGAGCGGATCATGCGGCCGACCATGGGCATGCGTGTGGAACCGCCCACTAGCAGGACGCGTGAAACGTCTTTCCACTCGAGGTTGGCCGCGGAAAGCACTTGCCGGGTGGTATAGGAGGTGCGTTCTAGCAGGTCGGCCGTCAGTTCTTCGAACAGTTTTCGCGAGAGCGGGAAATTGTGCTGGTGGCCGGCGTGTTCGACTTGTACGGTCGTGCGGTTACGGGCGGTCAAGGCGTGTTTGGCGGCGACCACGGCCTCGAAGAGCCGCCCTTGGGAGGCCAAAACCTCGCGGGGGTCGAGCCCATAGATCTTTTCGAACTCCTCGGCCAGAAAGTCCACTAGCCGCTGGTCCCAGTCGTGGCCGCCGAGTTGCACGTCGCCGTCGGTAGCCAAAGTTTTAATCTTGCCCGGCGCAAGGTGCAGAAGCGTAACGTCGAACGTGCCGCCGCCGAGGTCGTAGACCAAGACGTTCATCTCTGCCAGGTCGCCGCCGTCGGGCGAGAGGTAGCCGCTCGTCTCGCTAAAAGACAACGCCGCCGCGGTGGGCTCGTTGACGATATCGATAAACGAAAGCTCGGCCAACTGGCCCGACTCGGTGGTGGCCTTGCGGCGCGGCTCGTCGAAATAGGCGGGCACGGTGACAACCACACGATAGTCTTCGCCTAGCCGTTCGACCATGTCGGTCTTCAGCTTGCGCAAAAGACACGCCTGGATTACCTGGGGCGGCAGGTATTCGTTGCGGATCGGTCGCCGGTAGACGGCCTGGCCCATGTCGCGTTTGACGCACTGAGCCACACGATCAGGCATAGCAGAGGCCGCCGATTGGGCATCTTTGCCTACGACCACGCCATCGTCGCGAAAGAGCACAATGCTGGGGGTCAGCAGATCGCCCTCGCTGTTGGGCACCATCAGCGAGTGGCCCATGTCGTCAACCCAAGCGACTGCCGAGTTGGTTGTGCCCAAGTCGATTCCAACGGCTTTACTTTTGCTCATGGATTGGCTGCTTGTGTTGGTTTGAGGTTTGGACATTTATTATTTGTCATTTTTCAGCATTTACACGTTGACACCCCCCGAGTGCCTGCCATTCTGAATTATTGCATATCTCTAGTATAGTTGTATCGGTGATGCGACTTTTGCGAAAGATCGAGACTTTTTTTGGGCCATGGGCGGTCACATTATTCCGGACGCAACGAGCGGGGGGGGCGAGGTGTTTGCTCTGCAGACTTGAGGCAGTTGACGGCGGCGGTCGTGAATTTGAGGCATTTTCTCAGCCATTTTGAGGCAATCTGCCCGCACGGTTTGTGTTATCCTATCGGACATGCGACCTTTTTTGCAAATTGGCCATGCTCATCACGTCTATAACACGAGATAATTGAGGGAAACCGATGGTACATCTTTTTACGTTTTCTACAACGAACCGCCCGTTGATTGTTGCTTGTCTGTCTGGCTTGCTGCTGGGGCTAGTGAGTATGGACACCGCTAGGGCAGACGATTGGCAACCGGCCAAGGGGCCACTTACGACGCGCTGGGGTAAAAACGTCACGCCCCAAAACGTGCATCGCGAATATCCCCGCCCGCAATTGGTTCGCCCCCGCTGGCTGAATCTCAACGGCGTTTGGCAGTTAGATACGAAGTCGGCCGACGCGCAGGGCACGTTGCCCACGCAGGGTACGTTGCCCACGCAGGGTACGGAGCTTGCCGAAAAGATTCTCGTTCCCTTTCCGATCGAGTCGGCTCTTTCCGGCGTGATGAAACGAACAGAGCGGGCCTGGTATCGGCGGACTTTCAGCGTACCCAAGTCGTGGGACGGCGAGCGGGTGATCCTGCATTTCGAGGCAGTTGATTGGGAGGCCGAGGTTTTTGTGAACGGCAAACGAGTTGGCCTGCACCGCGGCGGATACGATCCGTTCTCGTTCGACATTAGCGACGCGCTTGTGGACGGCGACAAGCAGGAGTTGACTGTTCGCGTTTTCGATCCGTCGAGTTCCGGTTCCCAGCCGCGGGGGAAACAGATCAACAAGCCGCATGGGATTTATTACACGCCCTCGACCGGGATCTGGGGAACGGTTTGGCTCGAGCCAGTGCCGGTGGCCCACGTCGAACGGCTGCTGATCGAGCCGGACGTCGACGGCGGGTGTCTGCGTTTGACGGTCAAAGGCAAAGGCACGGATAAAGCAAAATACACGGTCGAGGCCGTGGCCAGCGAAGGCGGCCGGGAAATCGCCGCTGTCGTCGGCCGTGTCGACAGCGAAATTAGCTTACCCATCCCCAAAGACATGAAAAAGCTCTGGTCGCCCGACTCGCCCACGCTCTACGACCTAAAAGTCAAGCTTCGTAAAGATGGCAAAATCATCGATCAGGTAGATTCCTATTTCGCCATGCGAACCACGTCGTTGGGTAAAGACGCTAAAGGCCGCACGCGCATGCTCGTCAACGGCCAGCCGATTTTTCAGGTGGGTACGCTAGATCAGGGTTTTTGGCCCGACGGGTTGAACACGCCGCCCAGCGACGAGGCCATGCGATACGACTTGGAAGTCACCAAGCGTTTGGGCTACAACATGGTTCGAAAGCACGTCAAAGTCGAGACGCGGCGTTGGTACTATTGGTGCGATAAGCTGGGGTTGCTCGTGTGGCAGGACATGCCCAGCGGCGATAATAAAACGCCCGCGTCGAAAAAACAGTTCGAGTTGGAATTGCTACGCATGATCCAAGGGTTGCGAAATCATCCGTCGATCGTCGTCTGGGTGGTTTTTAACGAAGGCTGGGGACAGCACGACACGCCTCGCTATACTGATCTTGTAAAGAGGACTGATCCCTCGCGTTTGACAATCAACGCCAGCGGTTGGACCGACAAGAAGGTGGGCGACATACACGATATCCACTGCTATCCGGGGCCCGCCGCGCCGCCGCTGGAAGAGCGCAGGGCCATCGTACTGGGCGAATTCGGCGGGCTGGGGCTGCCCACGCCCGGACACATGTGGACGAAAAAGAATTGGGGTTATCGCAAAATGGCCAGCAAGGATGAATTGACGGATCGCTATGCGATTTTGCTCCGCAAGGCGTGGCAATTGTGCGAGAAACAAGGTCTTTCGGCTATTAATGATACGCAAACCACCG
>CAZISU010000796.1:0-3779 GCA_964541935.1 uncultured Planctomycetaceae bacterium
CGCGATTTCGTGCAGTCGCTGCATGATCCGCGTATAGCCCTCACGGCCCAGGCTGAGGAAGTTGTAGTATTGGGCGATAACCTGGCACGACCCACGCGAAAAATTCAGATTGAACGTAGGCTGGTCGCCGCCCAGATAGTTGACATGGAAGATCAAATCCTGGGGCAAATCCTCTTCGCCGCGCCAAACCACCCAACCGATGCCCGGGAACACCAGCCCGTATTTATGGCCGGAAACGTTAATCGACTTGACCAGTGGCAGGCGGAAATCCCACTCCAACTCGGGCGTAGTGAACGGGGCCACGAACCCGCCGCTGGCCGCGTCCACATGGATGGGCACTTCCCAGCCGGTCTTCTTGTTCAGCTTCACCAAGGCGTCGTTGAGTTCCTTGATCGGCTCGTACTCGCCCGTATACGTGCTGCCCAAGATTCCCACCACGGCGATGGTGTTCTCGTCGACCAACGCCATGGCCTCTTCCACGCCGATCACATAGCGGTCCTGCGTCAAGGGCACGTAGCGGGGCTCGACTTCGAAATAGCGGGCGAACTTTTCCCAACACACCTGCACGTTGGCGCCCATCACGATATTAGGCTTATCCGTCGGCTTACCCTGCGCCTTGCGTCGATCGCGCCAGTTCCACTTCAAGGCCAACCCGGCCAGATGAATCGCCTCGCTCGAACCGACAGTGGCCGTGCCCACGCCCTGCTTATCCTTGGGCGCGTTAAACAGATGGGCCACCATGTTCACGCAACGGTTCTGGATCTCGGTGGTCTGCGGATACTCGTCCTGGTCCACATAGTTCTTGTTGATGCTCTCGGCCATCAACTGCTTGGCCTCCGGCTCCATCCAAGTCGAAACAAACGAAGCCAGATTCAAACGCGGGTTGCAGTCCAGCTCCAACACGTCGTGGATGATCTCATAGGCCACGTTGGCCGGCAGCGACGCGTCGGGCATGGTGTACTTGGGAACCGGCTGGCTGGTGTACCGCGACCCGAACGTGAAAGCGTGCTCGTTGTGATCGGTTTTAGAACGAAAGTTTTTAAAAAGCATGTCGGCTCCAGAATAATAATGGCCCATACTAACCCGAAGCGCAAGCGAAGGGAGGATCGGGGGATAAACGTCGCTCCCCCTTCGCTTGCGCTTCGGGTTGGTATTTCAAAGCCGGGTGTCATGTGCCGGCCGGGTTCCCTGGCACCCGGCCCTTTTAAGCCATATCGTCACCCGCATCCCCCCGGGCCGAAACTTTGGCGAATTTTCGCACCGCAAGCATCGTGCGGGTTGTGCGGGGTGTCGTTTGAGACAGGATTCCACTGAATCTTCCTCTATGGTATGATAATTCAAGTAACATCGTGTCAAACCGTGGAGCATCTGGAAAGGACGGACAAATGTCGGTGAACATCAATCACAGAATTGTCGGGGTGGTTTTCTTGTTGGCTGCCGTGACATGCGGCCATGCCCAAGCCGATGGCGCCCCCCAGCCATCCGAAGCCGCCACCACACGTCTTAAAGCAGTCTTCGAGTCTCCCTTGCCTGGCAATCCAGCCGAGATAGAACGACTAATCAAGGCCGGGGCAAATGTGGAATTCCGCAATCAAGCAGGAGAAACTCCGCTAATAATGGCGGCAGCAAGAGTGCGTGAAAAGGTCGTTAAGATATTATTGGCCAACAATGCCGATGTGGATGCTACATCCAAAGACGGATGTACTTCGCTATGGAAAGCCGCGCGTGATGATCACGCCGAAGTTGTGAAGCTTCTCCTAAGTGGCGGGGCTGGTGTAGACGTCGCTCGCAAGACAGATGGCATCACTCCATTGTGGGTAGCAGCTTCTAACGGTAATGTTGATGTTGTTCGGATGCTGTTAGCCAGCAATGCCAACGTGGCTGCTGTGTATAAAGATGGAAGCACTCCTTTGTGGAGAGCGTCGCGAAAAGGACATGCCGAGGTTGCTAAGCTTCTACTAGCCAATGGAGCTGCGGTGAATGCAGGTCAAAGGGATGGGATAACTCCCTTGTGGATCGCATCTCAGAACGGTCATGTCGAGGTTGCAGTGGTGCTGCTGGCAAATAAGGCAAAGGTAGACATTACTCACAAAACAAATCGTGCGACCCCGTTACTAATCGCATCGGAAAACGGACATGTCGATATTGTCAAGCTTCTGCTGGCAAATAAAGCCAAAGTTGATGCCATGTTCAAGGACGGTATGACTCCGCTGTGGATAACAGCACATCATGGCCACACCGAGGTTGCTAAGCTTCTACTAGCCAATGGGGCTGCTGTGAATGTCGGTCGCAAAAGGGATGGGATGACTCCATTGTGGATCGCGTCTCAGAATGGTCATGCCGAGGTTGCTGAGGTGCTACTGGCAAACAAGGCAAATGTAGACATCGCTCGTAAAACAGACGGTATAACCCCGCTACTAATCGCTTCGGAAAAGGGGGACGAAAAAGTTGTCGAACTCCTGCTAGCAAACAAAGCCAAAGTGAACTCTAAAAGCAAAGAGGGAGCAAGTCCACTTTATACTGCGTCATGGGCTGGGCACACTGATGTTGTCAAGCTGCTACTCGCACACAATGCCGAGGTGGATGCCGCGTTAAATGATGGAAGTACACCGCTGTGGACAGCGGCATATGATGGAGATGTCGAGATCGTTAAACTTCTATTAGCACACAAGGCAAACATTGATGCCAAAGGTGCGGACGGCGTTACTCCCCTGGGAGTTGCTTCTCAGAATGGTCATGTCGATACCGTGAAGTTACTGATAAAAAACAACGTAAATGTCAATGCAAAAACTGCGGATGGACTTACGCCGTTGTGGTTTGCATCTCGGAATGGACGCGCTGATGTTGCTAAGCTGCTTTTGGCAAACAAGGCAAAGGTTGATGCCAAAGCCTCGGATGGGGCTACTTCGTTATGCGTTGCTTCAGAACGTGGGCACACGGATGTTGTTAAACTGCTACTGGAAAACAATGCCAATGTGAACTCTAAAAGCAAGGAGGGAGCAAGTCTACTTTATACTGCGTCATGGGCTGGGCACACTGATGTTGTCAAGCTGCTACTCGCACACAATGCCGAGGTGGATGCCGCGTTAAATGATGGAAGTACACCGCTGTGGACAGCGGCATATGATGGAGATGTCGAGATCGTTAAACTTCTATTAGCACACAAGGCAAACATTGATGCCAAAGGTGCGGACGGCGTTACTCCCCTGGGAGTTGCTTCTCAGAATGGTCATGTCGATACCGTGAAGTTACTGATAAAAAACAACGTAAATGTCAATGCAAAAACTGCGGATGGACTTACGCCGTTGTGGTTTGCATCTCGGAATGGACGCGCTGATGTTGCTAAGCTGCTTTTGGCAAACAAGGCAAAGGTTGATGCCAAAGCCTCGGATGGGGCTACTTCGTTATGCGTTGCTTCAGAACGTGGGCACACGGATGTTGTTAAACTGCTACTGGCAAACAATGCCAATGTGGAAGGATCGCACAAAGATGGAGCTACTCCATTGATGGCAGCAGCAAATGATGGTCATGTCAAGATTGCCAAGCTTCTATTGGCTCACAATGCAGATGTTAATGCCAAGGATGTGGATGGCATTACCCCGTTGCGTATTGCATCTCTGAATGGTCATATGAATGTCATTAAACTGCTGCTAAAAAACAAGGTAAAGGTTAACGCTAAAGATAAACAAGGCTGTTCTGCGTTGTGGGCTGCATCTGAAAATGGCCGTTAGTGTAACATTTGTTCTGTAAAAAGAAATCAAGGCCGTGCCGGCTCTGCG
>CAZISU010000797.1:0-3777 GCA_964541935.1 uncultured Planctomycetaceae bacterium
GAAAACTCTTCGCGTCGGCCAGGGGGCAGACGCCGTTGACGTTCTGATCGAATGCAAAGCGTCGCCAATCGAAATTCGCCCCGAAACGATCGACGAGGACATCACCCGCACAAATAAGAAGCCCACTCGACTGGAAATTGAACTTACCAAGCCCGTCGAGAAAGCCACCCTGCGGATGACTATTCGGCCGGCTGGAAACTGAAGTTTTTGCTCTGGCTAAAGAATTTCAACGGGTTGTCGTAAACCACTTGTCGAATCACCGCTTCGGCGTGGCCCCGCTTGCGCATCGCGGTAATGAAATCGGGCACGGCAAACGGGTTCGACGGGCCCCAGTCGGCCGACGAGTTTACGAGGATGCGATCCGGCCCGTGCATCTCGACCATGTCGGCCGCTCGGTCCGGCGTGGCCTTGGTCGTGGGGTAGAGCGTGATGCCGGCCCAATAGCCTTCGTCCAGAGCCAGCCGCACGGTGTGCTCTTCGCAATGGTCGATACACACCCGCGTGGGGTCGACGCGTTTGTCCGCCCGCAACATGTCGAGTATCATACGCGTGCCCTTGTATTTGTCCTCGAGGTGCGGCGTGTGGAAGAGCAACTGCTCGCCGCGTGCCAGGCCCAATTCGACCAGCGAGACCAGTGTGGTCATCTCGTTGGCCGTGCATTTGTGCAGCCCGACCTCGCCCACGCCCAGCACACTTGGCCGGTCGAGGAACTCGGGCAGCAGGGCGATGACTTCCTTGGCGAAAGCCACGTCCTCGGCCTCCTTGGCGTTGATACCCATCCAGGAGTAATGCTCGATGCCGGCCTTGTCGCAGCGTTTGGGTTCCCACTCGGTCAACTGGCGAAAGTAGTCGCGAAAACTGCTCACACCCGTACGGTCGTAACCCATCCAAAAAGCGGGCTCCCCGACCACCACGCAACCCATTTTTGCCATCAGGGCAAGGTCGTCTGTAGTGCGCGCGGCGATGTGGATATGTGGGTCGAAAAAGTTCATGGGCTGTTGGTTTCGTTAGGACTTGTATGGAAGCGAGAATAGCAATTGCATTTTTTCGGCCCGCCCCGGCCCCGTTTCGAGCAGCAGTTGCACGGCCTCGCGGATCTTTTTAATTCGCGGGTCGGATTCTACGGAAGAGCCGTTTCCATTTACGGCCGCCCGATCCATGCGATCGAGTGTGGCAGCCAGATCGATCAGTTTCGAGCGGACGGTGAGGAATTGCTCGTCGAGTATCTGCGATGCGGCAAGTGGGCTTGTCATGTTCTTCTCCTGTTGTAACGGGCTCCAGAACCATTTTCGGCAATCAAGCCACATAAATCAAGGAAGCCCCGTAGGCCGGGTTATAACCCGGCAATGAGAGAGACCGGCCGTCGTTAAAACGCCGGGTTATGACCCGGCGTACTAGCTTTGTGCTTATGATTATTACGGTTGCACAAAACCCCTTGTAGCGAATTTTCCGACAAAGCCATACTGAGCGGGGGGGAAGACACGGTAAAGTTTGCCGATTAGGCTGGAGATTCCTTTCTATAGATGTCGATTTTGACAATACGGTAATACGCAAAGAATCGGGGGCATAGGGAAGACGCGTGATTTGAGCGATCGGATAGCTAAGACATTTGATCTTCTGTCGACGACGGAGAACGAGGCGTCCGTGAGGATTTTGACGGCCGCGTTGGAATCCCGCTTTGCCGATCTGCGCGATATGGCCGTCAATTCCATACTAACTCGCCGTAGCAGCAGCGGCCACCGTGCGTTGCTAAGGCGTTTGCATCTGTTGCCCGAGGATTGTCGCGATAGAGTCAAGAATTCCCACGCGCAGATGGCGCAAGCACTGCGCGACGTACTTCTGGAACCAGACACGCAAATTTGTGCCAACGGTTGCGAGGCCGTTTTGTGGTTCCGTGAGTACGACCTGATTCCGACCTTGATCAACGCGGTTACGGATCAGGGCAACCCCAACGCCGATCTTGTCGGCCGCACGCTTCTCGATCTGGTGGAGAGTCTCTATGGCGAATTGGCAACGCCAGGCAAAGTGCGGGCTCGTCGCGACCCGCAACTATTACGAGAGCACACCGTCTCGGCTTTGGAAGACGGAGTCAAGCGTTACGGACAGCACAAGCGTCGCGAGGTGATCGAAGCGTTTTTACTTTTGGTCAACCGCGACAACGTCGTCTTGAAGCAGATATTGGCCGAACCGCGTCATCCCGCGTTTGTGGTCATGATCGAGACGCTTTCCAAGAGCGAGCGGGGCGGAGTGATTCGGCTTCTGCTGGCCTTGTTGGACGATCCGCACTCGCCTTCGGCCGCCTTGTCGGTTATCGGCAATCGCTACGACCCGCGTTTCATGCAATTCTTGTTACAGAAAATCGGCCGCGCACCGTCGAAGGCGACCGCTATGAATCTGAAGCGTATCGAGTCGATTGGCTGGCTGGGCGAGCCGGCGGGCGTAATCGACCGGCTCGACGACGCGGCCCAGCATAGCTTGGTGAAGTTTGTCGCGACCTCGGGCGTGCGACGTCAGGCGGCTTTCGGCGTAGTCGAGTATCTGCTGAAGCATGGCAGCCCGATCGGCCGCCGCGCGGCAGCCGAGGTTTTAAGCGAATTCAACGGGGTGCAGGCCAACGCGCGTGCGCTGGAATGTCTCGACGACGAGGATCCCCTCGTGCAGGCCAACGCAATTGCACAGCTTCGCAGCCGCGGGATTCCCGGCTCGCTTTCGCGTCTGGTGGAACTGCTGGACAGTTCGGAAACCGTGGTTCGCCGGGCCGTGCAAGATAGTCTGGCGGAATTCAGCTTCCAACGATTCTTGGGTGCCTTCGATATGCTCGAAGAGAACGTGCGCCGCAGCACGGGCCTGCTGGTGAAGAAAGTCGACCCCAAAGTGGTTCCGCTGCTGAGGGCCGAATTGAAATCGCCCATGCGCACGCGGCGGCTAAGGGCCTTGACCGTGGCCCGCACCGTGGATATGGTCGAACAGTTAGAAGCAAACGTGATCGAGTTGCTCGACGACGAAGACCATCATATCCGCGCCGAAGCAGCCCTCACACTGGCACACTCGCCAACGGATACCGCCCGAGCAGCACTGCAGGACGCTTTGTATGACAGCAGCCTGGCTGTGCGCGAGGCGGCCGAGCGGGGGCTGCAAACGCTCGTCCTATCAGACACGCTACGGCCCGTAGCTGGAGGCGAATGATGCACGAAATTATGACGCAGATGGTCCTGCTGGGACGCGGGGATTTTTTCGAGGCAAACCGCAGGCACGCCCTGCATAACAGCCAAATCAGCTTCACCGATCTGGCCATGGCCGCATTGATTTTTGTGGCTTTTGCCGTCTTGCTCTATTTTCTTTCCAAGGTCTTTTCGCCCAGCCAAAAACCTCGGGGCGTCAACAGCCCCTGGCGGCTATTCTGGAACCTTTGTCGGGCGCACGGACTGCGGCTACCGCAATGCTGGCTGCTGTGGCGGATTGCCCGAGATCACCAGCTCAAAGATCCGGCTTTGCTGTTCGTGGAACCCGAACTTCTGGACGTTGACATACTGGGGACCGGGTATGCGGGCAAGGCGGCGGAAGTCGAGTTGCTACACGGGCGTCTCTTCGCGGGCTTGGCCGAAAACGACGCCGGGTGATAAACACCCATTTCAAAACGCGTTCTTAGAACCCACGGGCCGCTTTCACGTCGTCGAAATCGCGCAGGTGATATTCGATATCGGTGTAGTCCAGCACCTTACAGAGACTGCGCAGAGCCACGCCCATGCCGTCGGGGCCGCTGAAACCGCCGAACTG
>CAZISU010000798.1:0-3774 GCA_964541935.1 uncultured Planctomycetaceae bacterium
CGAACAGCCCGTCAACAAACGGCAGCAATCGGTGCGCAACTGGCGAGGTCGTCATAAGGCCGGCGACCGTCGGCACGCCAAAAGGATACAGCGTGGTTGACCGGCGGCGAAAAAACCGCAAGCGTCCGGGAAATAACCCCTCAGACTTGTATAGAGTACAAGCAAAATGCAAGTTCCAAGCGCGCATAAAAAAGGCGCGCCTGTCGCTTATAACGTGACACATGCATGAGCATGTTTTTTGGGCCGGAAGAAGCATAGTCGATTAGGACGTTGTTGAAAAAGACACAACGATAATGACGATATCGACCGGACCCGCGTTGTTTTATTTCACGTTCGAAAGCGGCAAGCGCGCCAAGATTGGAAACTCTATATTGTTCATAAAAAGGTTAAAAAGGGGGTGAGTAGAAAAAGGTAATAAGCGATTGCTGAAAAGCGTCCTCCCTTAAAAGGGCATACGTGTCGAGGCGGTTGTTTTAAGCCCCGTCGCGACCAAACTCTGTCACGGTGACGAACCTAGACGCCGCCTCGCGCCAATCAAACTCTCTGTTGACTCCTTGTGTTTAATAGTTAGGACAAGACCGAGCGGGAAGAGGATCACGCTTTTTTGCAAAAACTTGAGAAGCTTTTGCCTGTCGTTCCCTCGTCTCCCGACTATTCTCTTATACACGATTTGGCTTCAATGTCCAAATCAATTTCGCAATAAAAAGGGGTCGGAAATGCTCGTCGTGGAGCTAAGTCGAGGAGGGGTAAGGCGCTGCGAATTTTAAAAAATATTTAATTCGCTTACGGACCCGTGGCGGTACAGATATCGTCACCCGCAGGCCCGTTAAAACCGCTGTTTTTTCCGGCCAATTCGGCCATATTTTGCATGGCAGTTCAGCCCAAATACTAGCCCAACACTCACCCGAAGCGCAAGCGAGGGACGAAAAGCATGGGAAACGCTGCACCCCCTAGCTTGCGCTTTGAGTTAATGTGTCAATCGCCCCCCGTACAGGCCGTTCAACCGTTAAACTGGCTCAAAATCAAGGAAATGTTTTGGCCTCCGAATCCGAAACTGTTTGTGAGAACTGTTTGACAGTCAACTTCTCGCGCCTGATTGGGAACGTAGTCCAGATCGCATTCGGGATCGGGATTTTCGTAGTTGGTCGTGGGCGGCACGACGTTGTCTCGCAAGGCCAATAGGCAGATGATGGCTTCGGTCGCGCCCGTGGCAGCGATCAAGTGTCCCAACATGCTCTTCGTGCTGGAGACGGGAATCTTGTAGGCACGATCTCCAAATACTTCTTTAATGGCCAGCGTTTCCACGCGGTCGTTGACCGTCGTGCTCGTGCCGTGTGCGTTGATGTAGTCGATCCTGTCGCGATCGATTCCGGCGTCGTCCAACGCCATTTTGATACAACTGATGGCGCCGCGTCCTTGCGGATGTGTGTCGGTGATGCGGAAGGCGTCGGCCGTGGAGCCGTATCCTGAAATTTCGCCGTAGATTTTGGCGCCGCGCGACTTGGCCCTCTCCAGGTCTTCCAGCACCATCATGCCCGAACCTTCGCCGAGCACGAAACCATCGCGTTCACGATCGAAGGGCCGCGAGGCGCCTTGCGGATCGTCGTTGCGCGTGCTCAAGGCCGTGAGCAGATTGAAGCCGGTCACGCCGAAGGGATGGATCATGGTGTGCGTTCCACCAGAGAGCATCACGTCGGCTTCGCCGCAGCGGATGATTTCGGCAGCCTCGCCGATGGCCTGGCTGCTGGCGGCACAAGCGGTCAAGCAATTGACGTTGGGGCCTTGCGCGCCCATCAAACTCGCCAGGTGGGCGGCCGGCATGTTGGGCTCTTGCTCCAACTCGGCGATGGGGTGAAGGATATCCAGCCCGGTTTGAGTGAACTTGGCCACATCCAGCGAGTCTTCGGGCGAATCCTTGTCCATGGCGGCCACCATCATCTGCGTGAAGCGATGGAAGTCCTGCTGGCCTTCGCCGCTGCCGGTATATACTCCGAAGCGGGTGGGATCCAGGGCCGTGTCCATGATGCCCGCATCGGCGACGGCTTTTTTGGCCGCGCCCACGGCGAAATGCGTATGGCGTCCTTGGTAACGCCATTTTTCCGGATCTTCGCCCACGTCGGAAAGATCCCAATTGCGAACCTCGGCGGCAATTTTCGTGGGGAAGTTCGAAGCGTCGAACAAGGAAATCTTGCCCACGCCCGACTCGGCGGCCAAGAGTTTTTTCCAGACCGTCTCAACTTCGCTACCCAAGGGTGTAACGCAACCGATTCCCGTAACAACTACGCGACGTCTTCCAGCAGAACGCTTCATGGCGTGAACCTCTATTCCTCTTCGCACAAGTCCGGCGACGGCGTTAAAGGCCGTCCCTCGGCGTCATGCCCAACTTCGAAGGCGCCCAACATGCGCATCATTTTCACGAATGCCGACGGTTCGAACAACGTGCGATCTTCGTGCCCCTCTTGCAGGTGCGCGAAAACGAGTTCCATCTCGGCGTGTAACTGGTCGCCCTTGTGTGCCACGGCGCTGACCATGGCGCCGTCTTTTTTAATGTATTCCGCGGTCGCCGTGTAAACCAGCGTGTCTCCGGGGAAGGCCTCGCCGTGGAACTTGGCCTTGGCGATCTTGGCCAAAACGACTTTTTCCTGAAATCCGCTGTGCTCGCCGACCAAAAGGCCGCCGGTCTGAGCCATGCCTTCGATAATCAGCGACTTCGGCATGACCGGATATTCGGGAAAGTGGTCGTGCAAGTGATCCTCGGCCAACGAAATGGCCTTGATCGCCTTGGCTTGTTTTCCACTTTCAAATTCGATGAATCGGTCAATCCAATACCATCGCATGGCATAGACCTCACTCGCTATCTACTAGTTTGCCTTCAACAAAACGGCACATGTCGGCCACTGTCAAAAGGTTGCCAAAGTCCTGCACGACCGGGTTCTTGGCAAAATCATCGAGATCGGCAAACGGCATACGCTTGCGAAGCTCGGCAACGCCAGCCTCCGTTACCTTGCCGTCTTGAATGTATTCCGCGTTCGTAAGAACGTCTTCCGGAAACAGTTCGCCACGGGGAATGCTGATCTTGAAAGTTTTTTCCAGCCGGAAAACGATGTCCAGGAAATCGATCGATTCGGCACCCAGATCGCCGACCAAGGTGGCCTCCGGTGTTACTTCGTCATCGTCTACTCCAAGAGCGTCTACCAACGCGGTCTGGATCTTTTCAAAGATTTCTTCCTTAGTCGCCATATTGCATAATCTCCAAACGTAATACTGATAAATGGTTGTAAGCGTTTCTACTTATTTAATAACCGCCAAGGCTCAGGCCGCCGTCGACCCGCAGAACCTGGCCGGTCAGATAGCTGGCGTCATCGCTGGCAAGGAAGCACACCACCGTGGCGATTTCCTCGGGCTTGCCGATACGCTTGAGCGGAATCACCTTCTTGATCTGGTCGCCGGCAATGCCGCGCACGACTTCGCTCATGTCGGTTTCGATCATGCCCGGCGCAACCGCGTTGACGCGTACCTTGCGTGGCGCCAGTTCCTTGGCCAGCCCGCGGGTTAAGCCGTCGATGCCGCCCTTGCTGGCCGCGTAGTTTACCTGCCCGCGCGAAGCGAATTCGCTGGCCGTGCTGGATAGGTTCACAATCGCGCCGCTGCGCTGGTACATCATCTGCTGTACCACTGCGTGGCAATAGTTGTATGTGCCGCCCAGGTTGGTGCCGATTACGTCCTGCCATTGATCGACAGTCATCGCGCCCAAGAGCCCGTCGCGCACGATGC
>CAZISU010000799.1:0-2260 GCA_964541935.1 uncultured Planctomycetaceae bacterium
GTTTCTGTTCATTTGTGTTGCTTCATCCCTCGTTTCGGTTCTGGTGGCAGAAGAAAAACCGGCCATGTTTCCGAACCGGGTCGCCGATGAAAAGACAACCGAAGGGCCAATCGGCACGGTTCACCGAACGCGGTACATTTCAGCGTTTCGCCCCAGTTTTGCCGCGGTTTTATCTCACTACTATCGCGGCGCCGGGCTCATCCGGGAGGAGATCGTCACCGAAGAGGCGAGCAGTGACATCTACATTGCCCCGAAAAAACGGACTTCCCAGGACAACGGCAAAACATGGTCCAAGTGGGAGGATCTTCCAGATGACGGGCTTGTGCAAGGCAAACTCTACAAAGCCGATTACGACTGTTATCGCACTTTTGACTCTGCCAATAAGAAAATAGTTCGAATTACTCTACAGCGAATTTTTGCAGCGGATATTCGCAAGCCGCAATCTTCCTATCCGACATACTGGGATCATTCGGTTTTCGATGTCTCCGATGACGACGGCGCGACATTTGTCTCTCCGCATCGGGTTCCGTACGAGGAAGGGGCCGACTTCGACCCGCAGAACTGGGGAAACAAGGGTTATCTCGATCACAACAAGATGTACAGCGGTTACAATTTCATCCTTGACCATAACGGCGATATCATCTACAGCGCGGTTGTCAAAATGCCGCACGAAGAAGATGGACGGACCGAAACGGTCGGCGGCATCCGAATCTTTCGTGGAAAATGGGATGCAAAGACGAATCAGTACAATTGGAAGTCTCCGGCGAAACTTTCTGTCTCCAAAAAGATCAGCGGGCGCGGCCTGATGGAGCCGTTTCTGGTGAAACTCAAAACCGGCACGATCTATCTGGATATGCGGGGTTCGACTGACGGGCAGCCGTCGGGTGTCGAAGGCCTGGCCGACCCGCGGCACTGGCACTCGTTTTCGAAAGACGGCGGTAACACGTGGGAGCCGGTTTCTGATTTGAAATTCGACACCGGCGAGCAATTCTGGGCGCCCAGTTCGTTCGCCAAACTGATTCGCAGCTCAAAAAACGGCAAACTCTTCTGGATAGGGAACATTAGCCTTTCCGAGCGGCCCAGCGGCAACTGGCCCCGTATGCCACTTTATATCGCTGAATTTGATGAAGAAAAAATCGCTCTTAAAAAGGACTCGCTCACCGTTATCGAAAACAAAGAGCAGGCAGATATCTGCCCGAAGTCGCAGTATTCCAATTTCTCGCTTCTGGAGAACCGTGAGACGGGGACAATCGAACTCTATCTGACCCGATATGGCGAAAAAGGTAAACTCGGAACGCCGGCTTATTTCGAGTCCGATGTCTTTAAGTACGAAATCACGCTCAAATAACGGTGTTTTCATTTGAACCACGCATGAATACAGATCGGTGTTGATTGCCCCGCTTTCTTTTCTCCCTCTGCTGCGTGCTGAATCAGTTGCTGAATTTCAAGCTGCAGCCTCTTGGACATGTCACACCCCGACACCCGACGATATCGGGGGGGGTAAAATATCTTTCACTGGCGAATTTTGCACGACACGGCGTGTGGATTGGTGTCTAATATGGGGAAGATGTGAGAAATCCTTCCAAATTCCCCCGCGAGATCCACCGTGAAATATCCCGCCGCCAACCGTCGCCAGTTTCTTCAATCCGCCGCGTTGGCAACGTCCGGTGTTCTGAGCTGTGCTCAACTAAAATGTGCCGCCTCCGAACTGGCCCTGACCGAACCCCACTGGAAGATGCGGCTTTCCTGCTCCTCGATCAATTTCTCTTCCTTGCCGATCGAAAAGGCGGTCCAGCGGATCGCCGCGCTGGGTTTCGATGCCATCGATATTTGGTCCGCCCACGCCGGTTGCCCGCATCTGGACGACGTGCAAAAACGGCTTGGTCCACAGGGGCTAGCTAGCTTGCTCGAACAGTACAAACTAAAGCTCTATTCCTTCTCGGTCTACAGCGGCGGCTATCCCCGCTATGCGGATCTGCTGGGCCGCTCCGCCGCACTTTTGAAAAAGTCGGGCCTTGCCGTTGAACACGGATGCGTGGCCGTGCGCGGCAGCACCGCGCCCTGCGAGCCTAAGGAGCTGACTTCCGCGATGAAGCGTTTTCTCGAGGGACTCAAGCCCGAGTTGGAACTGGCCGAGAAGCACGACTCGCACTTGGCAATCGAAAACCACGGCCACGCGCTTTTGAACTCGATCGACTCGCTCAAGGCCTTTGTCGATCTAAACCGTCACCCCCGCCTGGGCATCGCCTTGGCTCCATAC
>CAZISU010000799.1:2270-3769 GCA_964541935.1 uncultured Planctomycetaceae bacterium
CACATTCAAGCCTTCGGCGGTTCGGTTCCCGAGGCCGTTGCCGTCTGCGGCCGGCAACTGCGCTTCTTCTACGCCTGGCAGCGCGGCGAGAGCACCCAACAATTGCCAGGCATCGGGCCGACGGATTGCAAGCCCTGGATCGCAGCCCTGGCCACGATCGGCTTCCGCTGGCCGCTCAACCCGTTCATGCACCACGAACCCCAGCCCCAGGAAATGAGCAAATTCTTGGCTCGATCTTGCAAATATTTGAAACGTGTTGAGTTTTAGATGACAGAGGGTAGGAAATAAGGAATGTCGAAATCAGAATGAAGAAAGAATTACTAAGGTTCAATGCTCAATGTCCAAGTCTTCAGTCCTGAGTCTCAAGTCCAAGGCCTCACACCTCACACCTGAAACCTGAAACCTGAAACCTCTTAACCCAGCCGCTCGCAGCGGTTTTTGAAGAAAAGGAACTAATATAATGACTTATCACAATCCACAAACCAAAGCCACAAATAAATCACGGCGGGAATTTCTCAGCACAACCGGTCGCGTGGCGGCCGCCGGTGCGTTGGCCGGCGTGGCTGTGCCGTGCGTGCATGCCGCCGAGAATTCGACCATAAAACTGGCCCTCATCGGCTGCGGAAATCGTGGCAGCGGGGCAGTGGCCGACGCCTTTGCGGCCACCGGCGGCCCGGTGAAACTGCACGCCATGGCCGACATCTTCGATAATCGCCTCAAAAGCAGCCACGACCGCTTGAAGAAAAGCTTTCCCGACAAGGTCGACGTGCCGTCCGGGCGCCGCTTCGTTGGTTTCGATGCCTATAAGAAAGCCATCGATTGCCTTGGGCCGGGCGATGTGGCCATGCTCACCACCCATGCCGCCTTCCGTCCCATGCAATTCGAATACGCCGCCGCCAAGGGCGTGAATGTGTTCATGGAGAAATCGTTCGCTGCCGACGCGCCAGCCGCACGGCGCCTGTTCAAGGCGGCCGAGGTTTCTGAGAAAAAGAACCTCAAGGTCGGCGTGGGCTTCATGTGGCGTCATTCGAAAGCCCGCCAGGAAGTCATCCGACGCATCCACGACGGGGCCATTGGCGACGTGCATACGCTACGAATCTATCGCGTACATGGGCCCGTCTATTGCCCTACGCGTCCGGCAAACGAAAACGAAATGACTTTTCAGCTTCGTCGCGCCATCAATTTCAATTGGGCTTCGTCCGGTTTCCTCATCGACTGGCACTGCCACAATATCGACGTCGCCTGTTGGACCAAGGACGCCTGGCCTGTTTCGGCCCGCGGCATGGGCGGCCGCTGCTTCGAAGAGGCAGGCAATCTCTTCGACCACTACACGGTCGAATACACTTTCGCCGACGGCACGAAACTGTTCTCTTTTTCGCGACACATGAACAAGTGCTGGAACACGTATTCCGATTTTGCCGGAGGTTCGAAGGGGTCGGCCGTGATTATGTCGACCCTGGCCCAGCCCAAACCGCGGATCTACAAGAGCCACAATATGG
>CAZISU010000800.1:0-3769 GCA_964541935.1 uncultured Planctomycetaceae bacterium
CGCCAATGGCACAACCCTACTGTCGGCTTTGGACCAAATGCTTGCCAAGTTGGACCTAACCTACACGGTGTGGGATGAATGCCTGTTGATTACATCACCAAAGGCGGCCAGCGAAAAGTATCTTCGCACCGAGGTCTACAGAATCGACAATCTTGGGCCCGTGGCCGAGTTGATCGAGATGTTTGTTGACCCCGATTCCTGGCAGGGCATGGGTGGCGCCGGTAAGATTGCCGCCGTTCGCGTTGACAACGAAATCGTCCTGGCAGTCTTTCAGACCGACGCTGTTCACCGCAAAATATCTGCCATGATCGACGAATTGCAGAAGAAGCAAACACAAAAATTCGAGTAATGTCTCATCACTCGCAAGCTCGGCGGTAGGCCGCCATGATCTCTTGTGCATCTTTGAAGGAATCGGCCTGGTGCATGAGCGATGCGCCGGTGGGGAAGCGATGCATGACGCTGCCGGAGATTAGTTCCTCGCGGTCGACTCGTAAACGGACGATGGGTGTTTGGCGATTGCCGCTCGGGCCGTGGGCGGCTGCTTGGGCGTAGATGGTGTCGATATCGTTGAGTTCCGGCTGGCCCAGGTCTAGGCAAGTGCAGCCCGGCACGGCTAGGAACTCGCCCGTGTTGTGCTCGATCTTTCCGCAGCAATGGATGCCGCCGCCGTCCAATTCGCACAAAACCCGCTCGTCGTGTGGGGCCACGCGTTCGCGATACATGGCGGGCGAGAGCATGACGGCCGAGTCGTTGCGGATCAGTATATTGCCCGGCATGGGCATGGTGTGTTGGTGGCAATAGCCTTCCGGCCCGTCGGTCGTATATGGGGCCAGATGTTGGGCAAAAGCGATCTGTGCCGCCGCGGCCTGTTCCAGGGCGTGGGCCACCAGTTCGGGATCGTTGTAGAAATCGGTAAAAAAATCCGTACCCCGCAACACGTCGACGTTGTCGATGGGGCCTTGCAGGTCGGGCAGAACAATGCGGATCATTTCCCGCAGTTCGGGATGATCGGCCAACGCCTCGCCGTAGAACTGATAGGTCTCGACAACGCGTGGGCACCAACCACGACTGAAATCTGTCGGGTCGCTGCCGATCGCGCGGCGGAAATCGTCGAGCGTTTCGAAATGCCGCACCCAGGGTGGGTTCTCTTCGACCTGTTCGACGTCCCCGCCGAACAACGAGGCGATTACCACCGTGCCGAAATTGGCCCGCACCGTGCAAGACAGATCGTCGTCGATCAGCCCGCGGCAGGCGATGCTGGTGTCGAAGGCGTGCAGCAGCTCGTTGAAGAGCATCTTGGCCGGGTCGGTGAATATTTCGCTGTGCGGATACGGCCGAAAGGGCATATCGTCGGCCAGATCATCGGGTAGGGGATACTGCATGACCAGCGGCAGCCGCGCGACCGGCTCCCAGTTCAAGACCCGCCGATGCAACTCTTCGACCTCGGCCTGCCGCCCGGGATCGAGCTTTTCGGCAAGATAGTCCAACAGTTTCTCAAGCTGAACATTGGCGAACATCGTGCAGTCACTCCATAAAAAAGTGGTCGTATCCTGTCGCTGTGCAATGTTGAAATTCGATGGGTAGCCCCTATAGCTCGTCTATCGGGGCTACCCAGCTTAAGTATTGCACAGTGCTAACGGGACACGCACATCTTACTGGAATTTCAGCGTTCCGAAAAGCACCCCGAGACGGCGGGGTAGATTGAAGGCCGACTCGGACGACGACCACGAGCGGATGTACGCTTTTCCTTTAGCATCTAGCGATCGATCCACAACGTTCATGCGCCAGACGTCGCCCGGCTGGGGCGGTTTTCCCAACTCCTGAAGCGGTATGGCGATTTCCAGCGAATAGCCGTTCTTGCGGATTTTAGAACCCACAGTCCATTTGGCATTCCAAGCAGTGTGGCTGCGTATGAAGTGTCCGGCGAAGGCGTCGTAGCGTCTGAGTTCCTCGGCCTGCGCGCCGGCGGGCGTGGCGGCAAACTTCATATACTGCTGCTCGGAACCGGCCGTGTCGAAGAGAAGCTCAACGCCGTCGCTGGAATAAATCTGCCGCGAATCGCGTGTTTGCGGTTTACGCTGGACGTGCGAAACGTCGCCCGTATAGTCGTAGGCGAAGTACAGATTATTCTCATCGCGGCCGACCGCCATCTTTATTTTGGGCTGCTTAGCTTGTGGATTTCCCACCGCGAAAAACTCGGCCGGTTTGAGTCCGCCGACGCCGGCCCAGGCCGGATCGTCGAGCCGACCGTCGATTTTCGGGGTCGAGTTTACACGTTTGCAGGCGAGCTGCGGCACGGCCCGGACGGGAACCGAACAACTGAACACCGGCCGGCCTTCGTGCGCGAATTGCACAACGGCACGAGGCATATCCGCCTGCGAAACAACCGCGCCTTTGACCTGAAAGGCAAGCTCGCCGCTCTTGCCCGGCGCGATATCAACCGAGACGGAAAGGGTCTGAAATTGAAGACTGCTAGCGGAGGCGGCTGTTGCATTTTTCTTTTCCGGGAAAGACCAGCCGACCGTAACACTTACAGGTCGATCGAACGTATTGCGGACCGAAAGCGTGCGAGTCGCATCGACCGGCTTGCGAATATCGGCCGCCAGCGTTAGGGGTTTTATCGCCGCACGCTGCGTTTCTCTTTGCGCATCGGTCGGATACCACGACGTGAAGTCCACCCGCGGCCCTTCGCGCATGCCGTAGATTTCGTCTTCCACCTTGCCGCGCAGGGCAAGCTCTTCGGTAAAGCCCAGCCGCGCGAGCGTGGTCCAGGTGTCGTGGTTGAAGAAGAAAATCCCCGCCGAGCCCCGGTCGAACCAGCCCTTAGCGCCACGCTCGAGTTCCTTGGGCCCCTCTTGCTCGTCAAAATATTTATGGTCGGGGAAGTTGAGGTTGCCGACCTTCCGCGGCCAGACCTTGGTGCGGCTGTTCTTGGCCTTGGCCATGGCCACAAAGTCGACGGCCGTGGGCCCTTCGGGCAAGATGATATCGAAGATACCTTCGTCGAGCCAGGTCTCCACGTCGAGACCCTGGTCCGCCAGTTCGCCGGAGCCCCAATGCAACACATGCCAGCTTCTCTCTGCGAAACTTCCACACAGCCGCACCTTGCGATCCTTCTTGGCGTTAACCGCGTCGACCGCCTTGCGGAGCTTGCGCAGGTAGGCGTTCATGTGCTTGAACTTCTGGGGATCGTCTTCGTTAAAATAATGCCCGTAGCGGGTAAAGTCGACAATAAATCCGTCGATGGCGTGGTTCTCACAGATCCAGGCGATTTTCTTAACCTGTTGGTCTTGCACATCGGGAATTGCATAGTCCCAGACACCGCGCCCACGTTTGACTTTCCACTGCGGGTGCTCTCGCACCGTCTTATCCGGCGAATAGCAACGCTCGGCCATCAGCGATACGAACAGTTTCAGGTCGACCTCGTGAGCCCGTCGGGCCAAAACATCGACGATGTTGACTTTGTTTTCGAAACACCAACGGAAAAAGTCGTTGGCTCGCGTGTCGCCGTCGCGGGTATGGCCGCGCAACTGGTACATTTCAGTATACGGCGTGGGAATAATAATTCCGCCCAAGCCACCCAGCGAGATATTGAAGAACTCGGTGCTCCCGTCCCGCAACGGTTCGAGCAGCCGCGCGATACACGCCTCGTCGTTAGAGCCCCATTTCCAGAAATAACTGAAACCATCGTTGTCGTAGCCGATGCGTCTGACATTAGGGTTGGCCCGTTCGGTTTTGAGCCTGGCCACCTGGGCGTTGGATAGCTTCT
>CAZISU010000801.1:0-3768 GCA_964541935.1 uncultured Planctomycetaceae bacterium
ACACCATAAAACCGAGGGTAAATATCGGGAAGTAATTACTGTACGAGTTCTTAGCGTTTGATGAGGGCGTCGGCTCGCAGTTGCCTGATTGCCGCGGCCACGCCTTGACTATCGCCGAAAATTGCCGATCCCTCTACCAGAACATTGGCTCCCGCCTCGACGGCCAGAGACGCTGTTTCCGCGTTGATGCCGCCGTCCACTTCCAAATCACATTCCGGATTGGTCTTCTCGATCATCTCGCGGACGCGCCGGATCTTGGGCAATGTCGTGTGGATGAATTTTTGGTGTCCGAACCCCGGGTTGACGGTCATGACCAAGACCTGGTCCAGATCTTGGAGAATTTCCTCCAGTACCGATGCCGGCGTTGCCGGGTTGATGGCGACGCCGACACGTTTGCCGATGGCCTTTACACGCTGCACCGTGCGATGCAAGTTATTGTTGCCTTCCCAATGAACGAGCAGAGAATCCGAACCGGCTTGTGCGAACTCATCGAGAAAAGCGTCCGGGTTCGATATCATCAAGTGCGTCTCCAAGGGTAGGCGTGTTATGGGTCGGAGTGACTCGACAATCGGGGCTCCCATCGACAGATTGGGCACAAAGTGCCCATCCATCACGTCAATGTGAATCCGATCGGCTCCCGCTTCTTCCGCCTCGGTCACCTGTTGGCCCAGGCGTGCGAAATCTGCCGCGAGGATCGAAGGCGCAATTTTCACGACACCTTTGCTCATACTTAACATTCCTTAGGTGTTGGACGCCTCGAAGATACTCTGTATGGATGCATCCAGCATGGCGTTGTACTCGGCGTCGGATTGATGGACCGACAGCCCTTCGGCCAGGGCCCGCGAAAAGCTCGCCACGACGCCGTGATTCTTACGCAGGCGGTCGTTGCATTCTTTCCGAGTGTATCCACCCGACAGCACTACAACCCTTAAGACATTTGCATGTCTGACGCAATCGGCATAGAGGTCATCTTGCTCCGGTAGTGTGAGCTTGAGCATTACCAGTTGACCCGCCGGCAAATTGTTGAGCTTGTCGAGGATGGCCGCTTTGAGCAGCTCTTCGGCCTTGGCCTTTTCCGGGCAGTGGATGTCCACTTCCGGCTCGACGATCGGCACGAGGCCGACAGCTATAATCTGCTCGGCTACCTCGAATTGCTGGTTGACGACGTCGGTGATACCCGCTGAGTTGGCTTGGTTGATAACCGAGCGCATCTTGGTTCCGAAAATGCGTTTATCTTTGGCCTTGTCGAGCAGTGCGGCAAGCTGGGGCATGGGATTCATGCGGTGGACCCCGTCCTGCTCGGCTGCAAGGCCCTTGTCCACTTTCAGGAAGGGCACAATACGTTTCACGTTCCACAGATAGTCCGCGGTCGGTTGTCCCTGGATCTGCCTGTCCATGGTGTTCTCGAAGAGGATGGCGGCCAGAATCCGCTCGCCGGTAAAGTAGGGGCTGGTCATGATGCGGCTGCGCATCTTGTGTACGAGCGCAAACATTTCGTCGTCGTTGGACCACGCATCTTCCTTGATACCGTAAGAAGCCAGGGCTTTGGGCGTGCTGCCACCGCTTTGGTCCAAGGCCGCGATAAACCCTTCATGGGTCTGCATTTTTTCTAGTTGTTCCTCAGTCAAGACGTAAGTTGACATGATGCCTCCTTAAGCTTCCGGTAACGCCGGATCAAATTGTTGGTTGAGCTATCGTGAGCGAGGGCCGGTTGCTCCTCGCTTTCAAGTTCCGGAATAATCCGCTGTGCTAATTGCTTGCCCAATTCGACGCCCCACTGGTCGAACGAGTCGATGCCCCAGATCGTGCCCTGGGTAAAAACACTATGCTCGTAAAGGGCAATGAGTTTACCGAGGGTTTCCGGGGTGAGGCGCTCGGCCATGATCGTGTTTGACGGGCGGTTGCCCTCGAAAACGCGGTGGGGCACCAACCAATCGGCAGTTCCCTCCGCTTCTACCTGCTCGGCCGTCTTGCCGAAGGCCAGGGCCTCGCTCTGGGCGAGTACGTTAGCCAGCAAGATGTCGTGGTGCCGGCCAAGCGGGTTTAGCGGTTGTCCAAAGGCTATGAAATCGCAAGGGATCAGCCTCGTTCCCTGGTGGATCATCTGGTAGAAGGAATGCTGGCCGTTAGTGCCCGGCTCGCCAAAATATACCTGGCCGGTCTTTTCGGCGACGCGCGTGCCGTCGAGCGTGACGTGCTTGCCGTTGCTCTCCATCGCCAGTTGCTGTAAGTAGGCGGGGAAGCGTTTGAGATACTGTTCGTAGGGCAATACGGCATTCGTTTCCACCCCGAAGAAATTGTTGTACCACACGGACAGCAGTCCCATGAGCACCGGCAGGTTACGCTCGAACGGAGCAGTGCGAAAATGTTCGTCCATCTGGTGGAAACCGTCCAGCATGGCGCGAAAGTTCTCAGCACCGACGGCCAGCATCGTCGAGAGACCGATGGCCGAGTCCATTGAGTAACGCCCGCCAACCCAGTCCCAGAACTCGAACATGTTGGCGACATCGATACCGAACTCGGATACCTTCGTGGCGTTCGTCGAGACCGCAACGAAGTGTTTGGCGACCGAATCGGTGTTTCCTCCGAAAGCAGCGAGCAACCAGTCGCGAGCCGTGTTGGCATTTGTCATCGTCTCGAGAGTCGTAAACGTCTTTGAAGCAACGATGAACAGGGTTTCCGCGGGATCGAGGTCGCGGACCGCTTCCGCAAAGTCGGTGCCATCGACGTTGGATACGAAGCGGAAGGTCATCTCCCGTTGGCTATAGTGCTTCAGGGCCTCATATGCCATCACCGGCCCAAGGTCGGAGCCGCCGATACCGATGTTGATGACGTTGACAATGCGTTTGCCGGTGTGCCCCTTCCACTGGCCACTCCGCACGCGGTCGGCAAAAGCTGACATTCTGTCGAGTACGGCGTGGACTTGGGGAACGACGTTTTCGCCGTCCAGGGCAATGTGTGCCCCTTTCGGTGCGCGGAGGGCTACGTGCAAGACGGCCCGGTTTTCCGTAATGTTGATCTTCTCTCCACCGAACATGGCGTCGATCCGCTCGTGCAAGTCGGATTCTTCAGCCAATTGCACGAGGAGCCCGAGTGTTTCGTCGGTGACGCGGTTTTTGGAGTAATCCAGGTGAAGCCCCACTGCCTCGGCGGTTAAACGCTCGCCGCGCTGGGGGTCATCCGCAAAGAGCGTGCCCAGATGCACGTCGCGGACCTTCTCATAGTGATCAACAAGACCTTTCCATGCCCTACGCTGTGTGAGCGAAGCGATTGTTGTTGTCATGTTGTATTCCTTATTTACAAATCGAATTTTGAGGATTTGAGTTTTCTACATTGATTGTTTCCCGCCGGTCGGGTGTCCGTTTGTCGCTGTTCTCCCAGAGTCGAAACCCACCCAGGAAGGCTTTCGCGTTGTCGCCGGCGCGACAACCCTCGGGAAGTTCCTGCAGGTATTTCACATTACCTCCACCAAGAACAATGTCGTCCGGCTCGAGGGCGGCGACCAGGTGCTGCACTACGTCAGCAACGTGTTTCCGCCATTTCTTTTTTCCTTGTGACTCTCGACTTTGCTCACCTACGTATTCCTCGTATGTGCCCTCCTTGTAAGGAAGGTGACCCAACTCCATCGGCTCGACGATCCCGTCGACAATCATAGTGGAGCCGAGACCTGTTCCCAGACCGAGAAAGAGCATTTTGCCGCCCTTATAGCTTCCCTTAGAACTCGTACAGTAATTACTTCCCGATATTTACCCTCGGTTTTATGGTGTA
>CAZISU010000802.1:0-3764 GCA_964541935.1 uncultured Planctomycetaceae bacterium
GAGTTCCCATTGGACT
This sequence comes from uncultured Planctomycetaceae bacterium, assembly GCA_964541935.1. GTDB lineage: Bacteria > Planctomycetota > Planctomycetia > Pirellulales > Thermoguttaceae > JAFGTN01. Next base: position 17 of record CAZISU010000802.1, read on the forward strand.
GCTCGGGGGGCGGATCGAAAGAATTTCCGGCTCCGTTGCCTTCATCCGCGTCAAGATTTTGAGGCATATCAAGTCGAGCCCCGCAATGGTGGCAAAAAACCGCCTTTTCAACCACATCCACACCGCAACCGGGACATTTCATCGGGCAAACCCTCGATTATTCAAGTGAAACCAAATAGTTACTCGCTTCAGAACCGCATTATAGAGCGTGTGGAGCATGATCAAAACAGGAAACTGGCATCTTTTTCACCCCCCCCACTTCGAAGGTTATTCGTCGCAGGGCATTAAATATTATCCTCTAGCATCATTTTTCAACGGGCTGTGAGCCCCCTACTCCCTCGCTGGGCATTTTGGTGTATAGTAGAGACAATTCATTCCAGGGAAGTCTGTAATATGAAATGCCCCTTCTGCCAAGAAGACCACGATCGCGTCATCGATTCCAGGGCAAGCACCGACGGGGCCGCAATCCGGCGTCGCCGCGAGTGTCTTAGCTGCGAAAAACGCTACACTACCTACGAACGCGTCGAGCGGACGACGCTGAAAGTCGTTAAAAAAGACGGCACGCGCGTACCTTTCGACCGCTCGAGTATCAAAGACGGCCTGGAAAAAGCCTGCTGGAAACGCCCCGTCAGCGATACCGAACTCGAGGGGATTATCTCCACGATCGAAAACGATATCGATTCCAAGTTCGAAACCGAGGTCGAAAGCCGCTACTTGGGCGAACTGGTGATGCGCATGCTGCGCGAAATCGACCAGGTAGCATACGTCCGTTTCGCCAGTGTATACAGGCAATTTGAAGACGCCCACGACTTTGCCGACGAGCTGCGTCCCATGCTGGACGAATCTGGTCAGTAATTCAAAGGCTAGCGGGAAAACAGAATCCGCAACTCGATATTCTCGTCTTTGGCAACGCCGGTGCCTTCGGCGTGCAGCCATGTGCCTGGCTGAGAGTAGACGGTGGTGGTGATTTTCGAGGAGCAACGTTTTCCGTCGGCTAGTTCCAGTTCCAGCCAGACGTGGCGGATTTTGAAGCAATCGCCCGCCGGGTTGACGATTTTGAAATGGTTGTCGAGTTTGAGCTTTGCCAGGGTTGCTGGGTTGAGCGGTATGGCGGCGTCGGACCAGATGTTTTGGGCCTCGTTGCCGCCGGCCGGCACCATGGTGCCCAGCGGAATGTTGTTGAGGTGGGCGTAGGAGTGGTATTTTCCAGAACTTTGTAGTCCGATGCCCTGGTAGTGCAGGGTTGCCTTATTGGCCGCGCGGATATCGGCCGCGGTCAATATTTTGCAAGGATATGGCCCGGGCTGGTAGAGAAGTTCGACTGATTGTTCGTGCAGGGTGTCTTGCAGAACGGGGCGCGTCGATTTAATTTCCAGATCGGCCCAACAGGCCCAATCGCCGGTGGAGTTGTCGGCCGCTCCGCAATCGGCGATCAGCTTCACGCTGATTTGCTGGCCGGCCCAGCGGGAAAGGTCGGCCGTTAGCGGCGTCCAGGCGTGTTTTTTCCACTGTTTCTCGGCCACGATCGTCTGCGTTCCCTGGCGGTCGACGACGGCGATGCGGAAGAGGATGCCGTCGCCCGCGTCGCTACCATCGGCCTTGCCGATTTGGCAGTGAAGTGAGGCTTGTGGCTTGGCCGGCAAGCGTATGGGCCCGAAGGTTGCGAAGCTGTAGCCCACGCCGCCTTGGTAGGGAGGGTGCATGAACGTGCAGCTTTTTGAGACTTCGCCGCAAGCTCGCTCGTTGCGATAGACGTTGGCCCCGGAGCGTTCCTTGAGAGCTTCTTCGGCTTGTCCGCGCAGGCGTTGTCCGGCGGCCGGTTTTTCGGGCAGTGGGGCCACATTGACGGTGGCGTATTCGGTTTTGTGCCACCAAGTTTTGCGGAAGGAAAGATCGCCGGCCGTTACGGTCATGGGTAACTCGGCAACCGCTTCTTGCTTTGGCCGTTTGTGTTCAAAAAATAACTCGCTGGGCTTCTGGGGTACGAGCCGCACGGTTTTCGTTCGGCCGGCGAGGGTGACCTTGGCCTCGAGCGGTGATGCCGCGTGGGAAGTCAATGTCAGCTGTAAACCGTTCGGCGATTTGGAGCCGTTCTGCAATCGTAGAGAGGCATCGACAAAGGGCACGACCGAAAAGTCGATGGAAGCGTTTTCGTGTTCGTGCCAAAGCAAAGTGCCCGGCTGGGCGTCGGGCGGTACTTCGAACTCGTGGCTAGATTTGCCCGTGGCGGTAACGCCGGTCGGTTCGCTGGAAATTGTGACGCGTTCGCCCGGTACGACTTCGATGCGGTCGCAAGCAAGAACCACGGCCGATGCGATTCCCTTATCCACTTTGGCGGGTTTAAGGATATAGCTAAATGCATCCTTGACCGGTACGACGAAAACCAGACCTCGGCTCAATCGCGTTTCGGCCGGGCCGAGTTCCTTGCCGGCCTTGTCCAAGGCCAAGGCCGTGATGGGGCGGATGTCGGATGTGATTCCATCAATTGCGACGCCTAACCACTGGCTGCCGCCGACGGGTATTAGTTCAACCGCGCCTGGGCCGTGGGGCTTGTCGGTAAGGCGTTTGGCGATTAGCTGCCCGTCGGTGGCCGCTTTTTCGAAGCGGGTGAATCGACCGCGGCCGTCGGCATAGATGTATGCGGGCGAATCGACGTAGTCGGCGCGATGTCCGTCGATTGTTTTGCTCCAGGCCACAAGCGAGTGGTGCTTGGGATCTTGAACGAGCCAGCCGTTGGGTGGCAGCGTGGTATCGGCCAGCGTCCAGCTTTCGCTGGGGTGTCCGTTGACGATGACCCTTAGCCCGTCGTCGTAAGTGACGGCAAGCTGCGAACGTTTAAAAGCGCCGTTTGCCACGGCCGCGCTGGTCGAAAGCAGCTTGCCTTGGGCGTCGGCATAGCGGATATCGGCCACCTTTTGCTGTGCATAGCGGGCGTGGACTTGTTGCAGGCAATAGTAGCTGCGCAGCGTGCAGGGCATTCCGCCCATGCGAACGAGGAACCCGGTATGGCCGAAAGCTAACGTGGCCGCCATGAAGCGGTCGAGGGCCGGGTCCCACTTTTCTTTACCGTGAGCCTTCTTCAATTCGTCGCGGGAATAGAACATGCTGGGATAGCCCATGCCGAAGTTGCAGCAGAGGGGATGTAGCTTGCGGAGATCGAAATCGACCAGCCAGGGGTTGACGGGTAGACGGGCCCGTTGGTCTTGTGCGTAGTTGCCGTCGGTGAGGCCGCAGTAGTACCAGTGGTTGTTGCCTTCGCTGTAAACGGGGCCGTTCCAGGTCTTTTTCTGGTGCAGCATGATCTCGCCGTAGGAATAGAACGTGGCGGCGAAGGTTCCGGCGCCAGGCACGCGGGCATCGAAGTCTACGTAGGCCCAGGGCGTGACGGCCGTATGCACGTCGCAATAGGCCGTGTTGAGCCCGAACTTTTTCTGAATGATCGGCGCCAGACGGGCTTCGAACTCGACCGCGCGCGCCGGCTTGGGGTTGTAGCAACGCGCCCAGGACGGACGCCAATTGCCGTCGGGGGTGCGGGTGACGCAATCCTCGTCCCAATGTTCGTTGACGGGTGCGTAGTCGGTGTAGTTGTTGTAGATGCCGTAGCGATGGCCCAGAGCGTGGATTTTTTTTGTATAGCCGAGTTGTCCCGCGTCGCCGCCTTTGCCGGGCGCGGCTTTTGTGCGAAAGGTGAAGCTTTCGCCGCCGTCGCGCCAGCCGGTCTCGTGGGCGGTGGTGAGAATTTTGTCCA
>CAZISU010000803.1:0-3760 GCA_964541935.1 uncultured Planctomycetaceae bacterium
GTTTGTTGTCGTTGTGTCGCATGGCTTCCTGGGCCGTCCTCGGCTTGACACCGGCGGTCGAGAGCATCGTGCCGAAGGTGTGTCGCAGGGCGTGGATATCCACGGTTCGGCCACGGCAGTCTTTCTTCGGGATGCCGGCAGCCTTCAGGTCGCGGTCGAGAATCCGCAGCAGGCCGGTCGGGATATTGAACAGCGGAGCGTCAGGCCGGGCGTCGTCATCCGACTTCTCGGCGATCCACGCTCGAAGGTCTTCGGTCAGGTCCGAGCGAAGCGGGATGCTGTTACCCTCTCGATTTTTCTCGTTCTTCGGGTCGAGGATCAGATGGGGCGGCTCGGCATCTAGTTCCAGCCAACCAATCGTCAGCGTCGCCAGTTCGTTCTTGCGCAGCCCGGTCAGGGCCATCGTCTTGTAGATCAGCGACCGTTCGCGGCCGAGCCGCTCCAGTCGTTCACGAACCTCCGGCCGGACGTTGGCCGTGAGTTGTCCCTTCTTCGGGCCGCGTCGAACCGTCATCGCGTCTTCGAGTGGCCGGCGTCGGGCGACATCCAGCAGTCGGCGAAGTTCGTCTTCGTTCAAGGCGCGTCGCTTGCGTCGGCAATCCACATTGGCATCCGCTTTGGGAACGTCGGAAAACGGGTTCGCCGGGATTCGCTTCTTCCTGACCAGCCAGTTGCCGAAACCGATGGCGGATTCCCGATAGCCGTTGCGAGCGCCGGCTCCCATCGGCTTCTTGGTTCGGTCGTCATGTTCAGCCTTTTCGAGCATCCATCGTTCCAAGGCGTCGGCGGATATGTCTGTGAGCCGACGAAGATTGCATTGCTCGGCAAGTCGCAGTAGCCGGCTCTTTGTGCTCTTCACTCGTTGGGCATTCACGCCCTTTGCTGTTTGGTGAATGATGTACTCGTCGACATGCTCCAACAGAGGCGTGTCTCGATGCTTCGACATTTCGCTTTCGGCGCTGGTGAGTACGCCGGCCTTCACCTTCTCCGCCTCTTCCTCCAATTTGGCGAGTACCATCTCCGCCGCACGTTTGCCCCGGCAGCCGGTGGCATGTTCGTGAACAACACCCAAACCGTCACGGTACTTGGCCGTATAGGTCTTGGCCTCGACACGGATTCGCGGCTTCCCGTCACGACCGGCCGTGATCGGCGCAGAGTAGGTCTTGCCTCGCCGATTCTTCCACTGAGCGCATTGGCCCTTCTTCTTGGTGACGATCTCGGCGTCAGGCGGCAAAGACTTCGTGACAGCTTTCTTATAGACGCTACCCATTTCATGGCTCCAAATGGAAAATGCGATTGCCGGCCCGGTGGCAATCGCCGACTCTTGTCGACATTGTGATTGCTCAGAAGGGCTTCAGCAAGGACGTTCCCCGTTGAAGCCCGATTTTCAGTCAAACTATTGTGTTTTGCAGCGTTTTCAGCATTTACCGACACGCCGGGCAGTCATCGGCGACCCATTTTTCGAGTTCGAGCCGATCCCAGCGGACTAAAGCCCCCAACTTTTGGGGACGCGGCATCCGACCCGCGTCGGCCAGTCGGTAGACGTGCCGTGTGCTGCAAGATAGGAATTGGGCGACGGCCTGCACGTCCAACAGCCGGACAGATTCGGCTGGCGGGCGGGCATTTGAAGCGGTTTCAGACATTGTGGAAGGATTCCTGGGAAGAGAAGATATTGGAGGGAGTAGGCATGCTGTCCGACCGGCTCAACTGGCCAGTTCGACGTTGCCGAGGTCAAGCATTTGGCGGTCTGCGATCGCATGGCGGATTAGACGGACGACTAGGGTCGCATCTTCGAGGGCCGTGTGGGCAACCTCGCCGCTGATGCCGGCTCGCTGCATGCAGGTTTTTGTGTCGGGGAGTTTTACGCCATCTGTTTCCGGTTGCCAGTATAGTGCGGCCGGGTCGAGGATGCGATGGTGGGTTTTGATGTGTTTGTCCCAACTGGTGAGGTTGCTGAGGAAATGAGCGTCGAAGCTGGCGTAGTTCTTGCCGGCTACGACGATCTTCTCGTTCTCCGGATCTAGGCCGTGTTGCTTGAGGAAGTCACGGAAGCGAAAGGCCACGTCCCATACTGACAGATAGGTGTAGCCTTCTTCACGCGTGGCGATGCGGTGGAGGATCGTCTGGTGCATCGATACGGCAAACGGCTCGCCCAGGATTAGTCCGTGCTCCACGTAGCAGTGGAACGTGGGGCAATCTTCGATTGGCGTGGTGCCGTCGTCGATGACTGCGCCGATCTCCAGGATTTGACAGTTCTCTGGGTTGAGGCCGGTGGTTTCGATATCGACGCTGACGTAGGTGCCGATGTGAGGGTTTGTGTTCATGGGGTGGGTTTCCCGTGTAAAAAGTTCTTTAGATTTGCAGACAGGGGAAGATCAGACGATCCAAGCGAGGAGCATGTCGAAATTGCTCAGGTTGACCAGCAGCACAGGGATGGGATCGTTGTCGGCGGCTGCGGTGGCCGTGAGCTTTGTGTCGTCGGAGCCGGAGCCGTCGGCCAACTGACGGGCCACGGCCTCGTACCGTTTCTGTTGGCGGCGTTCAAGCATCCGCAAAAGGGCACCCGCCGCGTAGTCGGCGCCCTCGTAGATGCAGTCGTCGAGGTCTTCGTGCCGATCTTCGGGTGGCGTGGCGGCGAAGTCAGACAGCAGGAGGATCGTCGATTCGGTCAGGCCGTATGTGTCTGGATCGACGCGAACAACTGTCCAGGCGACCGGGCCGATGAGCGGGATCAGCTTAACTTCGCTACCGTCAAACGCCGAGCCGAGCTTGACGCCGTACAGCGCGTTGGCGGTCTGATCAACGACGATGTACTCGCCAGCCCCAAAGGTACCAACCGGCGGTTCGACCAGGGCGATCTTGCCGACGCAATCCTCGTGAGCAGTGGCTTCGGTCGATGCCCCGTTGTTTCCGAGATAATTGGCTATACGGTTTGCTGGTTTGTTTTTGATCATGTCAGTATCCTCTTCCGCGATTGCGTCGCGGGTGCATGGGCGAGTAGTGATGGTGAATGGCCGGAGCCAAGATGAAGATGCGGTGGACTTTCCGACGTTTTCATTTCGGACAAATCCTGGACGGCTTGTCGCCCATTGCGTGTAACTCCTCGAACTTGTGTTCGCAAGCATCGCAGATGTAGTCGTACATGGGCATGGTTTCACCCTCCGACAACGACACAGTTGGAAAGGTTTTGGATTGTCACCTTGCGGCCCTTCGGGTTGAGGCAAACCAACAGCGGCGGCTGAGTCCGGTCGTGCTGGACGATCTGGGTGACGCTCGCTTTTTGCATCCATAGCCTTGAGCCACGACGGACGGGATAGACAACGGTGTGGCCGACCTCGATCAAACAGCCGAGGAAGTCGCTGGCGGGAACAGTGGGTTTGTCGAGCATGATTATCGGCTCCTTGATTTCAGGTTGACAGAAAGACGGTTGCATTGGTGCCTTGCGGCTTGAGGTTGTGTTCTTCCGCGATGCGGTTACAGTACGTGTGGTCGTACTCAATGAGCGTGCAGGGGCGACCGATGCGGTTGCAAACGCGGAGTGTCGTGCCGGTGCCAGCGAACGGGTCAATCACTCGATCGCCTTCGAGCGTGCTCAGCTTCACGCAACGCTCGACGAGTCCTTCGGCCAACTGAGTCGGATGCCATCGGCAACGTTGCTTGGAGTTGCCCGTGACTCGTGAAAAGTCGAACACGTCGCCGGGAACGCGGCCGCGAGGGTCTGCCCGCTTGTCGCCGTTGAGTTGTCGCCATGATGGGACAC
>CAZISU010000804.1:0-3748 GCA_964541935.1 uncultured Planctomycetaceae bacterium
GTTGCCGGGCGTGCGACGCGAATACGAACGCCTATTAAAACTGCAAGCCAACGGCGGGCCTACAAAGTCCCCGCTACAATCGAAAAAATCTTCGACTCCCACATCTCCCTCGACCGCCGCGGTCAAAGCCGTTATCGCTGCACAAGACGAGCAAGGCCGCTGGGTGCAAAAGGGTAAGCTTAGAACCCAAGGTGCCAATGATCCCACCCGACGTGTTATCAGCTGCCGAACCTTTATCCGCAACGTGGGGATTTTGAGCAAATACTTGGCCGCGACAAAGCCGTAGCCGGGCTAGAGGGCGACAACTGGCTCCCAGAGTCACTTTCTCGCCATCGACTCCTGCCTTATTACTTCCGGATGCGAACACCCAAGAGACAGAAGCTTCCAGCAATAAGCATCATTATGGTGCTCGGTTCGGGGATAGAAACGAGGAACTCACTACTTCTTCCCGCATATCCTGCGATACCTGAGAGGTAACATGTTGTCCCTGCTGGAATGACTACCTTCATAAGCTCAAGAGGCGTATTAACATCATAGACATCCCATCCGAAAGCAAATTCGCAACCCTCGATGCCAAGAGATCCCATTCCGGGCAGTAGCGGGTGGGGCAGTGCTGCAGAAATCGGAGAGTCTGCTGTCTTGGTCTCACCAAACACTCCAATAGCTACGATAGGATTTAGAACTTCACCTCCACTTTTGAAAATAAAGTGAGAGTCAGTTGCTTTCCCAATCGCCGCGTTAGGCATCCCCTCCGGTATGGTACCAAACGGCGTCGTCATTTCCGTACCATAACCATCCCACCAGACTTGATGCACATTAGTAACAGTAAGGTTCTTAAAGCCACCAATGCCTGTTGTGGTAACCAGATAGGCTTCCAAGCTGGGAGCGGGATCTGCTAAAGGCGTTACCTCGAAGATAAACTCCGCAAACGTTGTTCCAGACATTGCCAAGACGGCCACAAAAGTCAAAACAATAAACAAATTCTTCATCGCAAAGTCTCCTTTTTCTCTAGAAAGCGGGTGGCTCAGGAACCTGTAGATTGCTCGAGTACCGCTGGACTATTAAACATTTATTCATCTACTACTCTTTTCAGGGAAGTGCTCACCCACATTACTTTCTGACGTGAGCGCCCAAGAGGCATAAGCTTCCAGCAATAAGCATTATTATGGTGCTCGGCTCGGGGATAAGAATGTGAAACTCACTACTTATCCCAGCATTTCCTGCGATACCAGTAAGAAAACACATCGTCCCTGCGGGAATGACTACCTGCATAAGTTCAAGAGATGAGTTACCATCATAGACTTCGTGTGCGAAAATAAATTCGCAACCCTCGATACCAAGAGTTCCCATTCCAGGCAACAGTGGGTGGGGCAGTTCTGCAGCAATTGGAGAGTCTCCTGCCTTGGTTTCACCAATTATGCCATTATGCACACCAGGATAAAATACTTCACCTTCACTTTTGAAAATAAAGTGACTATCCACTGCTTTTCCAAGTGCCGCGTTAGGCATCTCAGGTGGTATTGTGTCACACGGCGTCGACATTGCCTTACCATAAATATCCCACCATACTTGATGCACACCGGTAACTGTAAGGTCTTTGAAGGCAATGATGCCTGTTGTGGTAACCAGATAGGCTTCCAAACCGGGAGCAGGATCAGCGAGAGGCGTTACCTCGAAGATGAACTCTGCACAACCTGTTCCGGCCATTGCCAAGACGGATGCCAAAGCGAAAACTATCAACAAATTCTTCATCGCACAGTCTCCTTTTCCTCAATAATGCGGGTGGCTCAGACAACCGTAGACTACCCGAGTGCCGCAGGCACAAGAAACATTTAATTATCTACTTGCTCTGGCAGAGAAGTACCCTGCCACATTACTTGCGGATTCGAACACCCAAGAGGCAGAGGCTTCCAGCAAACAGCATCATGATGGTGCTCGGTTCAGGGCAGGCGAAACGCTGCTGGAACTCCCAACTTCTCCCTGCATCTCCTGCGATACCGCTGAGTATGACATTGTATCCCGTCCCTGCGGGCATGACTACCTGCATAAGTTCCAGAGTCGTATCGACATCATAGACATCTTGTCCGAAACCGAATTCGCAACCCTCGAAACCAAGAGTTCCCATCCCGGCCATTAGCGGCATGGATAGATCTTCAGCGACTGGAGAACCATGTAAGCTGTTAGTCTCACCAATTAAACCCGCAGCGACAATGGGATCAAGGCCATTGAAGATAAAGTGCGTGTCCGCTGCTTTTCCGAGAGACGCGTTAGGCATCCCTCCCGGTATATTATCATACGGTGTTGGCATCGTTGTACCATAATAGTCCCACCAGACTTGATGCACGCCTCCAGTAACAGTAAGGTTCTTAAAACCCGACGCTCCTGTGGTGTGAATCAGATAGGCTTGCAAACCGGGTGCGGGATCACGAAGCCTCTCTACGGTGATACTTAAGTCCGCAAACGTCGTTCCGGCCATCATTAAGACAGCCACTAAAGTCAAAGCAATCAACAAATTCTTCATCGCAAAGTCTCCTTTTCCTCAATAAAGCGGGTGGCTCGGACAACCGTAGATTGCCCAAGTGCCGCAGGCCCTAGAAATATTTAATTATCTACTTGCTCTGGCAGAGAAGTACCCTGCCACATTACTTACGGATTCGAACACCCAAGAGGCAGAGGCTTCCAGCAAACAGCATCATGATGGTGCTCGGTTCTGGCCCATAAAAATCATACTCCCAACTTCTTCCTGCATTTCCAGCAACAAAATGTATTGAGAAGTCACAAAACGTCCCTGCGGGAATGACTACCTGCATAAGTTCTAGAGGCTCAGAGGGATCATAGTCATTTCCTATGAAACCGAATTCGGCATTAGGATTACCGAGCGTTCCTATTCCAGTGTAATACTGGAGACCGCCGCCAAAATCTGGCGGAATTGTAATCGGAGAGCCTGTTTGGGTATTAGTTTCACTGATTGAACCCGCAGCGACAATGGGGGAAAGCCCATTAAAAATAAAGTGGGAGTCTACTGCATTTGCCAACGAACCGCCAGGATTACCCGAGCTAAAAACACCAGTCGGCGTCCCGGTCAACGTTCCAAACAAATATGTACTGACTTGATGCACACCAGTAACTGTAAGGCCTTTAAAGGCCGACGCGCCTGTTGTGGTAACCAGATAAGCTTCCAAACCGGGAGCAGGATCAGCGAGAGGCGTTACCTCGAAGATGAACTCTGCAGACGTCGATCCAGCCATTACCAAGACGGATGCCAAAGCAAAAACAATCAATACATTCTTCATCGCTCAGTCTCATCTTCCTCTATAACGTGGAGCAGGTCAGACAACCGTAGATCTCCCAAACGCCACGGGGCCAAATAAATATGTTCTACTACTTTTCAAGATCGTATCACTCGCCACATTACTTCCGGATGCGAACGCCCAATAGGCAGAGGCTTCCAACAAACAGCATCACGATGGTGCTTGGTTCGGGCTCGGGACATTCGTACTCGGGAGGAACATGCATATGGAATTCCCAATTTCTCCCTGCATGCCCCGCGGTACCTTTAATACAGAAACCTGTTCCTGATGGAGCAACTACCTGCATAAGTTCAAGAGTTGTGTTCACATCATAGACATCTTGCCCGAAACCGAATTCGCAACCCTCGAAACCAAGAGTTCCCATTCCGGCCATCAGTGGCATTCAACGCCGTTAACCTTTTTTTGTTTGTTTGAGTTTCCTCGCAAGACGAACTTGT
>CAZISU010000805.1:0-3746 GCA_964541935.1 uncultured Planctomycetaceae bacterium
CTTTTTCCCGGCAACGAAAAATTAATCGGCCAACTTGTGGCGGCCGCCAACGCCGGTCAGCTCAACCCCAAGTCGCTGCAAGGGTTGATTTCAGCTTTGGGCGGGAACCTTGCCCAGCAAGTGCAATTGAAAGCTAGCGGATTCATTAGACGTCTGGTGTTTAACAACATGGCCATGGCGGCCCTGCTCAACGTGAACATCAACCTTCTGAACATCAATATCAATATCGTCGGCCTACCCATCGGCGGCGGGTGGGGTGGCGGATGGGGCGGTTTTTGGGGATTCCCACACTGGCCCTGGAGCTATCCCGTCTGGGTCTCCCCGGGCGTATGGTGGGGACCGTGCGGCTGTGTCTGGCCGTACTACAATCCGCACCTCAACGGCGCGGCCGTGCTGGGCATTCCCTATAGCGTTGCCACTCCCGTAGTCGGTTTCCAGGGCAACCTTATCGCAAAAGGTGTCCTTCTGACAAACATCGGCGACGCCAAGGTGAACTACGCTGTCGATGGAAAACGCTTCTCCATGAATCCCAACTATCAGCAAGTCATTCCCCGCCCGAAGATCGTAGTATCATTCGACCGCGGCGGCTCGTTCGGCAAGGCAAGATACGGCATCGGCGAGGGTTGGTACGAATTCACACCCACCGATAAGGGTTGGGAACTCTACGAGAATACGGCCAAAATCACCATCGAAAACTCCGGCAACCCCTTCGCTTTCAACTACGTGCTTAACAACCAACGACACACGCTCAAGCCCGGCTTCCGCCAAGAGCACACCGGCAAATACCCCTTGAGTGTGAAATTCAGCAACGGCAAGGGGCAATCTATCAAGAAGATATTGGCCGAGGGAGACTTCAAAGTCGCCGTCGGCGCAGACGGCGGATTGGGACTGTTCAGACCTGCCGACGTGAAAATACCCGCACCGATTGCGCAGGCGGCTAAAAAGGCGGACCAAAAACCGCTGAATCTCTTCGCCCAGCCCGAAACGATCCCCAGCCTCTTCGGCGCTACCCCAAAAGCCGCTGCTGGGGCCCAGCCTGCCAATCCGGCCGAGCCCGACACGCCTAACCTCTTCGCTCCCAAGGCCGGCTAGCAGCCTGTTACCCGCTAAGATATATTGTAAAAAATTTGTGAGATATTATCATTGACGGTCCCGGGCCGCATCGGGGAAACTGTGAGGGTAGGAAAACACTACCACTCGCCCACCCTCTTTGCGCTCAAAGGAGAACGGAAATGACAAAAACTAGCGTGCGACTTATTAATGCATGTGCAGCCACTGTAGTATTCTTCGCAGTGACCGCCGTGGGATTACAAGCGTCGGAGTTGCTCGTCGGCACAAGCACCATCAGCATCACGCCCAGGCTACCGGTCAACCTGTCCGGTCAGTTTCCCGCACGCATCGCTCACAAGGTGGAAAGCACATGCACGGCCAGCGCCGTGGCCCTGGAATCGCGCGACGGCGACAAGGTGCTGGACCAAGCCATCATGGTTTCGTGTGATCTGGTAGCTATTCGCGATGGCGTTAGTGATCTGCTTCGTAAAAAGCTGGCCGCGCGACAGCCTGGATTCGACGTTCGTAAGGTTTTCCTCAACGCCACGCACACTCACACCGGGCCGACAATGATCGAAGGCCGTTACGACATACCCAAGGAGGCCATACAGCCGGACGAATATGTCGACTTTCTCACCGACCGCCTATGCAACTTGGTGCTGGCGGCCTGGAAATCGCGCCAAGCGGGCGGAGTCAGTTGGGGGCTGGGGCACGCGGTCGTCGCCTATAACCGTCGCATGGTCTATGCCGACGGCTCGAGCGTAATGTACGGCAAAACGAACAAGGACAATTTCCGCACGGTCGAAGGGCCCGAAGACCACGGCGTGGAGGTGCTTTTCTTTTGGGACAAAAACAAAAAACTGATCGCCACGGCCATCAACGTTGCCTGCCCGGCGCAAGAAGTCGAAAGCCGTAGGGCTGTCAACGCCGACTTCTGGCACGAGGTCCGCTTGATGCTGCAAAAGCAGTACGGGAAAGATCTATGTGTGTTAGGTTGGACGGGCGCGGCGGGCGACCAATCGCCACACATCCTTTGGCGAAAAAAAGCCGAGGAGCGGATGCGTGAGAAACGAGGACTGACCCGCCTCGAAGAGATCGCCCGACGTATCGTCAAGGCCTTCGACGAAGTATACGAGGTAGCCAAATCCGATATCCGCTTCAATGTCCCCATGGTGCATATCGTGCAAGACATCAAGCTGCCGCCATGGATCGTTACCGAAAAGGAATACGCCGACTGCAAGGCGGCTTACGATGCACTAGCAAAAAAGAAAAAGGAGGCCGTGGGTGACGGTTTCCGCCTCTGGTGGAACAAACGCGTCATGGACAACTACCAGAAGCAGAAGAAGTATCGCTTCCATGACATGGAACTGCACGTCTTGCGGCTGGACGACGTGGCAATTGCCACCAACCCATTCGAGCTTTTTACCGACTACGGCATCCAAATGAAAGCCCGTAGCAAAGCCCAACAAACGTTCGTGATCCAGTTGGCGTGCAATACTGCGGGCTATTTACCCACGGTCGCGGCGGTCAAAGGCGGCAGCTACAGCGTGGCGGTCACCAGTTGCCTTGTGGGCCCCGAAGGCGGGCAGGCCCTGGTAGACCGCACCGTCAAAGAAATCAACGAGCTGTGGAAGTAGCTTAATGATCGTGACCATCGTGACCATCGTGATCTGCATGTCCGTGATCGTGGCAGCTTAACTTAATGCTGCCCGTGTAGGGCTTGCCGTCGATTGTTACTTGCAGACGGCCTTGAGTTTTTTCATCGTGGCAAATCGCTTCGGTAAGGCCCTCGTCAATGATCGTGAATTCAGACGCGGTGCCCTTTGCCGTGGCGTCTTTGCTCGCGACGGCCTTGAGCGTGTACTTGACGAACTTCCCGTCGCGGAGTAGTTGCAGAGTGATTTCGGGCTGGGCCACGGCAACCGATTTTTTCGCGGGTCCGTCGAGCAGATGGACGGTGACGGTGTTGGTTTTCTCGTCTTGCAGCAGCTCGGCATGATATTCTTCGTCGCCCAACTCAATCAGATGCCCTCCGTGCAGACCTTCGCTGGGGTGTTGATGCGTGGCTTCATCGCCGGCTTCAGCACCATGATCGTGCCCGCACTCACCGTCAGCACAGGAAGCTGTTGTAGCGTGGTCCTTCTCAGATTCGGCCGGTTTATCGCTAGCATTCGACCCGCAGCCGATAAAAAAAACGCTTGTAGCCAAAAAGGCCATTAGACATAGTGAAATAGAAATAATACGCATCGGAAAAACTCCTCGTAAAAAATGGTTGTGACATTACTTGCTACTTGTGGGCCGGGTCTTTATCCGGCATTTATGCTCGCCTTATGCTCGCCGGGGCAAGATCCGGCCTACGCTACTCCTCTCCTTCTTCCACCAACGGAATATCCTGCCGGTTTTCTTCGACGACCTTTTGCGCCGAACTCATGCCGAACTTCCAGAACAGGGCCGGGCGAACCAGGAACTCCAACAGCGTGCTGCTTATCAGCCCGCCGATAATCACGGTGGCTACCGGATAGAGAATCTCCTTGCCCGGCTCGCCGGCGGCCATCGCCAGCGGGACCAGGCCGATACCGGACGTGAGGGCCGTCATCAACACCGGGGCCAGTCGTTCTTTTCCGGCCCGCACGATCATCTCCCGCGACCACGTTTCGCCCTCGTGTTCGACCAGATGCAGGTAATGATTGAGCAAG
>CAZISU010000806.1:0-3741 GCA_964541935.1 uncultured Planctomycetaceae bacterium
ATGTCGAGGTGCGTGACAATCGTTTCAAACTGGTGCTTGTCGATATCGGATCGGTTCCGTTTCGGTCGAGAAAAAGCAGCGTGGAAAAACTAGCCGCCAAGGCCGACGCGTTGGATTCGCGGCCGATGGTCATGGCCGGCGATTTCAACTTGCCGCACGATTCTGTCTATTTCGAGTTGTTCGAAAACCGGCTGCAAAACGCGTTCCGCACGACCGGCAACGGCTACGCCCCGACCTGGCCCGTGCCACTGCCGGTAATTCAAATCGATCACGTGTGGACGAATAGCCACGTCCGCGTAAAGAAATGTGTTGCAGGCTGGTCCCGCTACTCAGACCATCGACCGCTGGTGGTGGATTTTGAGTGCTTACCGTGAATCCATCTGCTTCAACAACCGCAGCAAGGCGCCCGAAGCCTCTGCTTCTTCGCTAATCACTGTTGCGGCGCCCGACTTTTTCAGCGTCCGTGCGTTTGTCTGATAGCGACAGCGAACTATGACCTTGCACTGGGGGTATAGCGTGTGCAAGGTTTTGGTTATTTGCGCAGCCACGCGGTCGTCTGGCACGCTGATGATTGCCAGACGTGCCAGCTCGGCTTCGGACCGTTCGAGTACCTCGGGGTCGCGGGCGTCGCCGGCGACCGTGCGGAAGCCTTGCTGGGCGTGGGCGTGCAGGTTCACGGGGCTTTGGTCGATGAGACAGACGTCGACGCCCATAATTTCCAATTGCGAAGTGGCCTGGCGTCCGATCGGGCCGATGCCGATCACGATGGCCGCTTGAGGGGGCGTCGTCGGCAGTTGTTTGCGACTCGTGTCGAGGTCGTGCAATGTCGAGAGTGACGCGTGGCGGGTATAACGCAGCCCGATTTTCAATAGCTGCGGCGTGACGAATAAAGTGCCGATGGCTACGAAAAGCATGCGGTTGTAGTCGACCTGGGCGATGAGGTTGGCGTGAAAACCGACCGATAGCAGCACGAAGGAAAGTTCGCCCAACTGCGACAATCCCAGGCCCATGCCGGCCGCAGCGCGCCAGGGCAATCCCGTGGCCCGCAAAGCTACGCTGGCCGCGGCCGTCTTGAAGACCAGCACGCCGCAGAGGGCCGCGATCAACAGCAGCGGCCCGTGCATTAGAATGCCAGGGTCGAGCAGCGTGCCCAGGCTGACGAAGAAAACCACGCCGAACGATTCGCGGTACGGTAAAATCAAGGCATCAATTTGCGCGGTCAGGCGGTTACCGCTCAAGGCCAACCCGGCGGCTAAAGCACCCAACGCCGGCGGCAGGCCGGCTGCCACGGCCGCCAGACAAAAGCCCACCAAAACGATAAGCCCGAAGAGAATCACCAACTCGACGCTGCGTAGATTGCCGAGCATGGGCACGATCCAGCGGGCAAAAACCCTTCGCAACACCAACACGGCGGCCACAAACAGCACCGAATTCAAGCCCAGCAACAGATAGGCCCACGCCAGCGAGCCCTCTTGTTCGCCGGCCAGCAGCGGCATCAAGAGCATGAGCGGAACCAGGGCCGCGTCTTGAAAAAGCAGAATTCCGATCGCGCGTCGGCCGGGCGGCGACGCCGTTTCGCCCCATTCGCTCAGAGCTCGAAAGACCAGTACCGTCGAGCTCAGGGCCGTTGCCGAGGCGATCAGCAGAGACGTTTGCCAGGCCACGCCCAAGAGCCAGCAAATCGCGGCCACCGGCACGGCCACCAGTAGCATTTGGATACTGCCGCCGATGAAGAAATGGCGGCTAAGACGCACGAGCTCTTCTAGCGAAAACTCGATGCCGATAGAAAAAAGCAACAGCAGCACACCCACGCCGGCAATGTGCTCGATTTCGGCCGTGTTGCCAGCCACCAGACCGATACCGCCGCGACCGATCACCGCCCCGGCCAACAGATAGCCCACCAGCATGGAAAACCCCAACCGCTTGGCGATGATCCCAAAGATCAAGCCGGCGGTGAGGATGATAAACAAATCTTGAACTAGTGGAATAACCATTCGGTTTTAAGCTCGTTAGCCCAGCCGCTTGCGGCGGTTTGCCGTTTTTTTTGTGCGGGGCCGTAGGCCGGGTTTCAACCCGGCATTTGCAGCGGTTGCCAGAGTCAATCCCGGCCTACCCGGTTCACCGCCGGGTTGAGCCCGGCCTACGAGTTTAACAGTCTGCGTGACACACGCAGCGCGGGGACAAGCCCCGCCGCTAACAGTTGTGTTCTGCCTTCTACCAGTTCAACCCGAATCCCTCACCCCCGGCGCTGTTGCCCAGCCCGCCCTTGAGTGGTTTCGAGGGTTTTTGGGGAGCTTTTTTCACGGCCGCTTCGGGCAGATCGTCTTCGTCTTCTTTTTTCTCGGTTATCATCTCCGGCAAGGCGTCTTTGATCGAAAGCCCGATCCGCTGGGCCTTGGCGTCGACCGATTTGACCATCACCTCGACTTCCTCGCCCTCGCTGACCGCATCGCTGGTTCGCCACAGACGTTTGTGCGAAAGTTCGGAGATATGCACCAGGCCCTCGACGCCCGGCTCCAGTTCGACAAACGCGCCGAACTCCATCAGCTTCGTGACTTTGCCTTTGACGAGCGATTGGACCGCATATTTTTCCTCGATATCGGTCCAGGGGCTTTCCATCATGTCGCGGTAGCCCAGGCTGATGCGGTTGCCGGTCTCGTCCATTTTCAGGACCTTGACCTTGATGGTCTGACCTTCGGTGAGCACCTCGCTGGGATGCTCGACACGTCCCCAAGCCAACTGGCTGATGTGTACCAGTCCGTCGACGCCGCCAAGGTCCACAAAAGCACCAAAATCCATCAGCTTCCGCACCACGCCCTCGTGAATCTGGCCGACTTCCAACGAGGCCAGCAGTTCCTTGCGGGCTTCTTCTTGTTCTTTCTCCAACACCGCGCGGCGGCTGAGCACCAGATTGCGACGATCGGGGTCGGCCTCGGTTACCAGGCAAATGAACTTCTCGCCCAAGAACTCTTCCAGGTTCTCGACGCGGTAAAGCGCGATGTGGCTGACGGGAATGAAACCGCGGATTTTGTTGACTTCGCATTCCAGCCCGCCGGCGTTGTGGCCGGTGATCACGGCCGTGACCAACATGCCTTCCATCAGGTCCGACCAATCGCTGACGTTGGCCGAGGCGTTTGGAACCAGCAGGTCGTAGACGCCGTCCGCTTGGTTGAAACGCGTGACGATGACCTTCAACTCGGCGCCCACCTCGGGCGGTTCTTCGAAAAGCTTCAAAGGCACAATGCCTTGCTCGCGTGCGCCCAGTTCCACGAAGACGTCGTCGCGCTGCACGGCCACGACGCGACCGTCGTGCCGCGATTCGGGCTCTAAAAGTGGCTGGTTGGTAATCGATTCGCTGCCCGACATCAAATCGTCGATAGAAGCGTCGCCCAAGGCCTGGATGAGTTCTTCCTCCAACTCGGGCGACAATTGGCTGCGGATGTTCGGCGGGGGGAAATGACGTCCCGGAGCTTCCACTGTTGGAGCTGTCCGCTCCATGTCACCCATTTCAAACTCACCCATGGCAACGTCCACGTCGATCGCAGCGACTGCCGGCTCAACCGTCTGGGGCTCCGCTACTGGTGTCTCTTCCATCTCCTGGACGGGGGGTGTCGCTGCCGCGGGCTGTGGCTCTTCGCTCACCGCAGGGGCGACTTCCACTGCGTCAGCCTCAGCCGGGGCAGTTTCAGCCTGGGCCTGGGCCGGTTTTTCGGCGAGACTGTCTTTTTGACCAGAATCTTT
>CAZISU010000807.1:0-3733 GCA_964541935.1 uncultured Planctomycetaceae bacterium
GGACAGTTCCGGCAACGGCAACCACGGTATCGGCCACGGCGTGCGGTTTTCCGACTCCGACGGCGCGTCGTTCGACGGTATCGACGACTATATCGCGGTGCCCGATTCCAAGTCGTTGCGGCCGGCAAACGGACCGTTCTCCGTCTCGGTCTGGGTGTATACCGAGGATGAACTGGACGACGTGCTTGGCGATATCTTGAGCAAGTACGATTCGGCCACCCGCACGGGCGTCACGTTAAGCATTATGAACTACGCCGGGGTGACCAACGCCCAGTCTAACTGGCGCAACCTGTCTTTCGGAATCGACGCCGGACACATCAATCCACAATGGACCGACCGCGGCCGGCCGGGCAACAACCATCACGTCCGTTCGCTGTGTGTATATGACGGCAATCTGTACGCGAGCACTTGGGAGCCGGGCAAGGGCGAGACCGGGCGCATATATCGCTACGACGGCGGGCAAGAGTGGATCGATTGCGGAGCACCCGACAAGTGCAACACGATCTCCGCATTGGCCGTTTACAATGGAAAGCTCTACGCCGGCTCGGAACTCTACAGCGGCGGCGGCTCGTCGCTGCCAGAATCGCCCAACAAAAACCCCGGCGGCAAGGTCTTCCGCTACGAGGGCGGAAAAAAATGGACCGATTGCGGCAAGGTCGATGAAGGCGTGGTAAGCATCAGCGGATTGGCCGTCTTCCAGGGCAAGCTTTATGCAGGCACGGGCACCACCGGCAAGTTCCAGCCAAAGCCTCGCACCAAAGGCATGTATCGCTATGACGGCGGAACCAAGTGGACCTTTTGCGGGTGTCCGGGGCATCGGATCGTACACTTGGGAGTCTACAACGGACACATCTACGGGCTGAGCTACGATGGCGGAAATGTCTTCCGCTACGAGGGTGGAACCCAGTGGACCGATTTCGGCGTTCCGCCCGAAACGACTCAGGTCTACGCCTTCATGGTCTACGAAGGCAAGATGCACGTCTGTACCTGGCCCAAGGCCCTCTTGTGTCGCTACGACGGACCAGGGCAATGGACCAATCTTGGCCAAATGGGCACGGAAAAAGAATCCATGGCTATCAGTATTTATAATGGCAAAATGTATTCCGGTACGCTGCCCATGGCTGAGGTATACCGTTACGATGGCGTTAATCGCTGGACCCTTACCGGCCGGCTCGACATGACCCCCGATGTCAAATACCGCCGCGCCTGGTCGATGGCCGTTTACGACGGGAAACTGTTTTGCGGCACGCTGCCCGCCGGGCATGTTTATTCGCTCGAAGCAGGCAAGTGCGCCACGCACGACCGCGAGTTGGCACCAGGGTGGCGCCATATCACGGCCGTAAAGAATTCCGGACGGATCGAGTTGTTCGTCGACGGAACGCAAGTGGCGGTCTCATCGACTTTTGATCCGGACAAGTACAATCTCTCCAATCAAAAGCCGCTCTCGATCGGGTTCGGCTCACATGATTATTTCAACGGTAAAATGCGCGACCTGCGTATTTATGATCGTGCATTGACAAAAGCCGAAGTCCAAGCCTTGGGCAAACGCCCGTAGTTCTTAATCCCCCATAATCGCTCCACATTTTCTTAACACGGATATAGCCTGTCATGTCATATTCACCACGAATAATCCGGGTGTGTTGTGCTTCACTCTTACTGCTTGGCGTTGCGCCAGGCATCGTTGTCGCTTCGGAAACGGTTGTGGTTATAGATAATTTCCAAGGCTCGGAAGAAGTGAGGTGGAGCGCAAATGCCGGCGAAGACGGCGCTGAGATTAAAACATCGGTGGTTGCGGATGAGCAACGGCAATCTAAGGTGTTACTTGCAAAAATAAAACGTCTGGCGAGGCCGGCGACAATCAGCAAGAAACTCTCGGAACCCGTCCCACTTTGGAACTGTAAACGGATATCATTTTGGTGCAAATTTAGCACCAACGCGCTTCACGGCGAAAAAGCATTGATTTGCCGATTGCAATTCGGGCCGGACTATTTTATGGACTACGTGGCCGCCCGGCGCGACACTATCGTCCCCGGCAAATGGGTCCGCGTCACGTTCGACCCGCGGCGAGATATTCTTCCTCAAAACATTTACAATCGGCTCTTCTCCTCTTTCAAGAGAATTATCTTCCGGATTGAGGGTGAAAAGTCATCGCCTACTGATGTTGAAATTCTTATTGACGACGTTCGCATCGAGCTGGGCGAACCTCCAAGTTTCGACTATCAGCCCGTGATTTCAAAAAAACGGCCTGGTGGCAAGGCACCCAAGGTACTGGTAATCAAGAACTCCGCGGCCTGCTACTACCGGCTTGAAATAATTGCCCGCAACATTTGGGGCACAAAAGCCGCCGAGGTCCTGGAATGCCGCGGGCTGCACTTTCCCATCTTCGGGTTTCCTCAGTCGCGTCGAAAACTGTTCGAAAACGACGTGATTGTTATGGTCGACATCGATCCATACGCCTTGCCGATGGAGCAAGTGTGCTGGGTTTCTGATTTTGTCGCCTCCGGCGGAGGGCTCTTGTTCTGTGGCGGGCCACACACGTTCGGCCACGCCAAGGTGTTCAGAAAACCGCTGGCCGATCTGCTACCGGTTTTATGGGAGGATGGAGTGGGCATGGATCCCGTCGGACGGGCGCCTGGGGTGCTCGGCAGCCATCCGGTTACCGCTGGAATCGATGCGTTTGGGGGTAAAGTCTCGTGGATGCACCCGCTACGGACGAAACCAAAAAGCCGTACGGCAGTTGGCTTCTCCGCGAAAAAACCGGTCCTGGTCGTCGGCACGTTCCAGCGCGGGAGAACGGCCGTGCTGAATGCCTATCCGGATGTGATGCAGCGGCTCGAAGGTGATTTTTTCACCAGCGACGGCTACGACGATCTGATGGGGCAAACGCTAAGTTGGTTGGCGCGGCGCAAGCCGAGTACTATTACCGCGCGGGCCATGCCGCCTGTCGGTGATGTGCAAAACGGTCCAATTGACGCCGAAATCAGGTTCCGATACGGCAAGAAGGCCGTCGCGCCGGGCATGGCGTTACGGTTCCGCGTTTTGGCCAATCGGAGGACGGATAAAGACGTTGCGATTCCGCAAGGCGAGCTTTCGGCAAGGGCCCACATTGTTGATTTCGCAGGTGAAACTGTTGCAAGCCTTGAGCCCGCGAAGCTTTCGGCCGATGGTTCCGACCGGCCCTTTGCCGAGTTCCGCTTCGAGATCCCCGAGCTTTCACAAGGCGAATATAATATCGTTGCCGAGGTGCTTTGCGGCGGAGATATTATTTCAACGGACAAGTCTCCGTTTGATGTTGTCGACAAGTTGGACCTCACCGCTTTCTATCCCATCATGAGCGTGGTCTACGGGGCCGGCGGACGCTATGTCAGCAACGTCAAAGGCGACTACGGACACCAGGCCGACCCCGACTTGGTACGTCGGCGTGTGGACGATCTGATTGACCATGGATTCAACGTGGGGGCCGTGTTTGGAGTCAGGGGTTTCAAGGAATGGGAAGAACAGACCCATTGCGCTGAAATCAAGAACTTAACGGAAGCCTATGCCCAATCGAAGGACATGGCGTTGATCTATGAGTACGGATCGTATACCAATATCCACCGCGACCGCCCCGTGAGTCCGTGCGTTCATTCAGACGGCTATCGCGATGCCTTGCGGGCACGCGTGGCACCGTATCTCAAGGTCTGCGCCACGGTGCCACGGCTGATTTCGGCCAAAGTCGACGACGAACCGCTCT
>CAZISU010000808.1:0-3728 GCA_964541935.1 uncultured Planctomycetaceae bacterium
CAAGGTCTTTTCACCCGGCGATGCGGCGGCTTTGCGTGCTACAAAACCATTGATCGTGAATTTGCGAGCTGGCGACGATGTCGGGTCGGCCAAAGCCGAGGAATTCTCGCCCCAGGCGACGCTTTCGATTCAACTCAATAAGAGCAGCGGCTACGACGATATGCGGGTAAGCTTCAACAACAGGCTGCTGAAAAACCCGACGCGCCAAGACGATTGGGTCAATTTCAAATTGGACCCGTCTCTGGTTAAACAAGGGGCCAACCGAATCGAGATTTCCCGCGTGGGTAACGACCAGACGAATATCCTCGTGCAAGACCTGCAATTGAAAATTAAGTACAAACCCGAGACTCGCCCCGCCAAGTTGCCATGAATGAAAGGGATACGTTTTTGAATACTGCTATGAGCGGATGCCGCAGAATGCAAACGGCCATGTCGCGGCAACGGGCGGACCGCGTGCCCACCATGCCGCAGATATGCCACAGCCATGCGGTACACGTGCTATGCGATGATTATCGCCGTGGAATTGCCGAAATAATTGAATGTCCCAGCCGCCGTTACGACTTGATGCTGCAGATTGCTCGGCATTACGACGTTGACGGCTTGCGTCTGTTTGTCTTGCCTGATCCTTTGCACGTGCAGGACGATGGCAAACAGTTGATAGCAAGCCATCCAGAAACGGGCCAGCGGGTAGGACGTGTCGACACCTTGGGTGGCGGCAAAGTGATTCCCGATCAACCGATAATTGTCATCGAAAATGAGGATGATGTAAGAAAAGTCAAGCGAACGCGTTGTGAAGATTTATTTCAGACGGATTCCTTTTCCCATCTCACCGAGGCTACTGCTAAAGCACACAAGCTCGGTTTATTCGTCGCCAGTTCGCCGCCGGGATTTACGGTCAATTTCCTCTCCGACTGCCGCGGCCGCCAGCAGGCATTGATGGACTTGGTGGAGAATCCGGAACTGGTCAACCGTGTAATGGATGCCGCCGTGGTCCGTGCCATTGAACACGCTCGCGCTTTGGTGCAATGCGGCGTCGATGCCCTGTATATAGGCGATCCCTCATCCAGTTCAAGCCTTATTTCCCCTCGTCATTTTGAAGAATTCTGCCTTCCTCGTTTTCGGCTTTTCTGCGATGAACTGCATAAGCTCGACGTTTTGATCTATATCCACATCTGTGGAAATGCAAATCCCATTTTGGAGATGATGGCAGACACCGGGACCGATTGCGTGGAACCGCTTGATCCGCTGGGCGGAGTCGAGGCCGCCGACGCCGCGCGGCGCATCGGACACCGCGTGGCGCTGATGGGTGGAGTTAATACATTGACCCTGCTGCAGGGTTCCCCGCAACAGGTCTACGACGAATCGGTTGCGTGCTGTCGGGCCGCGGGTGGCAATGGCGGATACATTCTTGCCGCCGGTGACATGGTCCCGGATATGGCCCCCGAAGAAAACGTCTTCGCAATGGTCCGCGCCGCGAAAGATTTTTCATATCAAAAGCGTTCGGTAAATTAACCGACGCAAGCTGAGAAAAACACGTAATGCACACCCTGACATTGCCAAACACACTCTTCGCGACTCCCACGGTGTACCCATCGCGGGGCCTGACGCCCTTGGACTGGGTCATTATCGCCGTCTATGCGTTTTCCATGCTTGGGATCGGCTGGTACTATGCCCGCCGCACAGCTTCTACCGGCGACTATTTGCTGGGCGGGCGGAAGATCGGTTCGCTGAGCCTGGGGCTCTCGTTGTTTGCCACTATGCTCAGCGCGATCACCTACCTTGCCTTGCCTGGCGAGATGATAAAAAACGGGCCGGTTTTCGCCATCGGCAAGGTCGCCGCCTATCCGCTGGTGGCCATCATCGTCGGCTGGTTCCTCATCCCACGCATCATGGCGCTCCGCGTAACCAGCGTCTACGAGATCCTCGAAGCACGCCTCGGCCTGAGCGTGCGAATACTCGGCTCAACGTTCTTTCTTACGCTCAGGTTTATGTGGATGGCGGTTGTCGTTTATGCCACAAGCTCGAAGGTGTTGGTGCCCCTGCTGGGCCTGGAACAGTCGGCAACGCCGTATTTCTGTGCGATCCTGGGCGTGATCACGGTGGCCTATACATCCATGGGCGGTTTGCGGGCCGTGGTTCTGACCGACGTTATCCAAACCTTTATCCTCTTCACCGGGGCCTTCCTCACGCTGGGCCTGATCTCGTGGCATTTCGGCGGCATTGGCGGATGGTGGCCGAGCGAATGGCCGACACACTGGCCCGCGCCCGAATGGGGATACGATCCGGACCCAGACGTTCGTACCTTCGCAGGCGTCTTTACGGCCACGCTCTTTTGGTTCGTATGCACGCAAGGCTCGGACCAGATGACAGTGCAAAGGTTTTTGGCCAGCCGCGACGTGCAGGCAGCTCGTAAGACCTTGATATGGGCGCTTGTGTGCAGCGCGGCGGCCGCCGTGCTGCTGACTCTGGTCGGGCTGGCGCTTTTGGCCTACTTTCGAGCCAATCCCCAATTCATGCCCAATGATAAATTGGTTTTGGCCGACGCCGACCGGTTCTTCCCACAATATATCGCCTTTGTTTTGCCGCCCGGGCTAAGCGGGTTGGTAATGGCCGGACTCTTGGCGGCCGCAATGTCCAGCCTATCTTCAGGCGTCAACTCATCGTGCTCGGTTATTATCGTCGATTTTATCGACCGTTTCGGCAAGAATAAATATTCCGAAGCCCACCATGTCAAGCTTACGATGTGTGTATCGGCGGCCGTGGGGCTGGTGGTTATTCTACTAAGCATGTTCGTCGGGCTGGTGCAAGGCAATCTCTTGGCGGTCACATTCAAAGTCTGCAATCTGCTCACGGGCCCTTTGTTCGGCCTGCTTTTCATGGCCATGTTCGTCCGTTGGGCCACCGTCCCTGGCACGCTCGTCGGCACGGCCTGCGGCCTGGCTGTCGTGATCGGCGTCAACTTCTGGGAAGAAATAACCGGAAGCCAAGGCATAAGTTTCTTCTGGTCGATGCCCTTGGGACTAGCGGCCCAAATCGGCATCGGTTCACTCGTGAGCCTATTGCCGTTCGGGCGTCGGCCTCCATAAACGGCTTTCGTTTGCGGGGTCCACTTGCGGCCATTGTGACCAGTGTCCTATAATGATGTACTACTTTTATTATCTGCTGAATATGCAAGGATTGAGTGAATACATGGAACCGACCCGTTTGCGCCAACGCCTGATGGACGGCGAAATTCTTTTGGGCTTGTCTAACAACTACCCCTGTGCGGCTCTTATCGAGACGATTGGTTCCATGTGGGATTTTCTCTGGATAGACGGCCAACACGGACAATTCTCCTACGACAACGCGTTAACCGCGGTAAGGACGGCGGATTTGGTAGGCACCGATTCGCTGCTTCGTGTTCCGGGACAGGAGTCTGGCCAGTTGGGGCTCTATGCCGATATGTTCCCTTCGGCGTTGATGGTGCCCATGGTCAATACACCCGCTCAGGCGCAAGCCATAGTCGATGCCACGAGGTTTCCGCCGCTCGGCAACCGCTCCTATGGCGGTCGCCGCCCGATCGACTCACTCGGCCGCGATTATTATTTGGGTAATGGGCCGGTTCTGGTTGCACAAATTGAAACACCCCAGGCCGTCGAAAATGCCGCGGAGATCGCTGCCACCGAGGGTATTGATGCGCTGTTCCTGGGCGCCGACGACCTGAAAATCCAGTCGGGGCTGTCGGTTGA
>CAZISU010000809.1:0-3727 GCA_964541935.1 uncultured Planctomycetaceae bacterium
CGAAGGAAAACTCGCCTATTACTTATCCCTAAGTATGTCCCGCTTCCGTCACCACCACCGGTTCCCGATTTGGTGACAAATATCATTGGCCCTCCGCCTTCTGGAGTTCATGGTCAAACTGACCACCTGCTAATCTCTGCTGTCGTCGCAGACGCTGTTGATTTTTTGGTTACTGAGGATAAGGGTATCCACCGTAAAGCCGCAAGGCTCGGGATAAGAGATCGCGTTCTATCAATTTGTGATGCGTTCGAAATAATCTACGGTTTGATTCACCTGCCCCCATCGCCGCCCCCTGCTGTTGAAAGAGTGTTGTGCCATGAACTGGATCAAAATGACCCAATATTTGAGTCGCTTCGAGAAGATTATGCTGATTTCGACAAGTGGTTAAGGAAGATAAAGCGAGAACACAGAACAGCTTTTTTAATTAAGAAGCCTTCAGGTTCATATGATGGCATTGCAATTGTCAAGGACACGACCGCGAAAGAACAAGGAACCAGTGCTGTTTGTAGATTAAAAATATGTACATTTAAGGTTGATGAGAATTCACGAGGTTTTCGTTATGGCGAACTGCTACTGAAGTCGATTTTTTGCTATGCAGAAAGCCTGGACTGCCACACGATATATTGCACTTGCTTTCCGAAGCAGGAATCACTAATAAACCTCCTGGAAGATTTTGGATTCGAACATCGTGACAATAAACTAGATGAATTGATTCTCCAAAAGAGGCTAACACCTACGCAAGCGGAATACGACAATCTGGATCCTCTTGAGTATCATGTTCGCTTTGGGCCATCTCGCATAAAAGCCCATAATGCTCCAGTTTACATTATCCCGATCAAGCCTAGTTATCACCGCTTACTTTTTCCTGAGTTAGAAACTCAGATGAATTTATTCGCTGGTGAGACGGTTTTCGGCAACAGTATACGCAAGGCGTACTTATGCAATGCACAGACACAACGAATTGCTCCTGGAAGCCTACTGCTATTTTATCGCTCCCACGATTCAAGTACAATTCGCGTGACAGGAGTAGTAGACGCTAGCCTCCGATCATCGGACCCTATGGTGATAGCCCGATTCGTAGGTAGGCGAACAGTTTATTCGCTATCGCAGATTGAAAGCATGTGCCACAAAGAACATTGCGGTAGGCGGAGGCACAATGAGGTATTAGCAACGCTCTTTCGGCAAGCAAAGACTATTCCGGAAATTGGCATAAAGGAATTGGTCAAAAAAGAAGCATTAAAAGGCGCCCCCCAATCGGTCACTCGCATAAAAAACCCGAAGGCCTTGCAATGGATACAAAAGGTTCTAGAAAGGTAGCTCTACTATCAATCCGTCCAGACTACACCGAACAGATAGTAAATGGCACCAAGCAAGTAGAATTCCGTCGAACGTTATTTCCGACTAGCCTTGAGCACATCGTCATTTATTGCACAACACCTCTGCAAAAAGTAGTCGGATTTTTTTCTATCTCGAACATAATCCATGCTGCCCCTGAAGTCCTCTGGGATAAGTACCAAGACGTGGGGGGCATTTCAGAGGATGCGTTTAGAAGTTATTATTCCGGATGCAATAAGGGGACAGCAATTGAGATCGGAAAGCTTTTTACATTAAGGACAGCAATCTCTCTTCAAGAGCTTGACACTTCGCTTACGGCGCCTCAATGTATTCGTTACCTAGCTCCCGACTATATTCGAGTTCTTCGAACATATAGGCGTCGCCGTATCCTACAGTGGTAAGCGTGATAATTGCCCACCACATGCAATGGAACACTGATCCAAAATATTCAGGCTGTGCTTTGCCTTCAAAATAATAAATTCCCACAGATGAAACAAAAAGCATCATAGCCGTAGCGATAACGTACAAAAACAGTTCTTCCTTAATCTCCGCAAAGGCGACCCGGAATCGGTTCATGGCTTGAGTGTACCGAACGACCTTAAAAACCCGGAACACACGGAAAAGGCGAAGCACACGAACGGATCTGAGGTCGACCCCAGTCGAAATGTAAAAGGGCAGAATGGCTGCAATGTCTATCAGCCCGTAAATGCTGAAGATGAACCGCAGTCGGTTTTCGACGACAAAAAGCCGCAAGCCATACTCAATCGTGAACAGGGCGACCGTAACGACTTCGACAGTGCAAAGCCACTGCCGAGTTTCACTGGTGAGATTAGGAAGGGTTTCGATGCAGAAGCTGACGAGTGAAATCAAAATCAGCACCTGGATGAAAATGTCAAAAGCCCTTCCGACCGGGCTGTCAGTGTTCTCGATTACTGTCTTGAGGCTCATGGTAAACTCTTAACGCAAGCAACGGGTATTCAGGCCCTTGAGCGGAGGCAAGCTGACGGGCTTTACTGCGGGCTATTTCGCGAGACTCAGAACATATCACGCAGAATGCCCCCGATGACAAACATGCTGGCTTCATCGATGTGCTTCTCATGCACATCAGTCGAACCCTCCAGGTCTGCTACGGTACGCGACACCTTGGCAAGACGGGTCATGGACCGTGTGCTTACCTTGTTCTTGTCCACAATGTTTGTGAAATGCTCAATTGCAGATTCCTTAAACCGGCAATAGTCAAAAACCTCTCCTCCGGGGATTGCCGCGTTATACGGTATGTCGACTCCAATGCTTTCAAATCGCTTATACTGTCGCCCCCGTGCTTTCTGTACTATTGTTCTAAGCTTGGCGGATTCCCCTGCTTGAGCTGGCGACATGCGTTCCTGTGTCGTCAGGGTGTTGAGTTCTACCTGAAGATCAATCCGGTCAAGAATGGGGCCACTGATTTTCGACAGGTAACGTTTGACCTCGTAATCTGAACAACGACATTCATCTGATCCAAAAAAGCCGCATGGACAGGGGTTCATTGCCGCAACAAGCGTAAACTGGCACGGATAGCTGACCTTGACGGACGTACGGGAGATATGCACGACTCCATCCTCAATCGGCTGCCGCAAGCTTTCAAGCGTGGCCCGGCTGAACTCGGCGATCTCATCGAGAAACAGCACCCCGAGGTGCGAGAGGGTCACCTCTCCTGGCTTAGGAACTCCCGAGCCGCCACCAATGACTGCGGGTTTTGTCGCCGTGTGATGCACTGACCGCATTGGCCGTCGGGTAACAGCAACCCCATCGTCTTCAAGTTCTCCACACGCAGAATAAATCCTAGTGAGCGTTACTTTTTCGCTATTTGTGAGTGTCGGCAAAATACCTGGAATAGCACTCGCCAACATGGATTTGCCTTCTCCGGGAGGCCCGACCATCAACAGATTATGGCCACCGGCGGCAGCAATGACGGCTGCTCGCTTTGCCGCCTTCTGGCCGCGAACCAGGCCAAAGTCCGTTGCCTTTGCAATGTGATTTTCAAAGTGTAGCTTTTGCGTCAGGGCATTATCGAATTTCTTTCGCCCACGAAAAAAGTCGATTACTTCCTCAAGCAGCCCCGCACTGTAAACGCCACACTCCTCATGGCCCGGCTTGGCCATAATCAAAGCGCATTCTTTCTCGTTCCCCGAGGGCACAATCAGCTTCTGGCCGGGCCGAGCGATGAAGGCTAGCGAGAGCGCGCCCGGCACCCGCCGGAGTTCACCGTGTATACCGATCTCTCCCAGCAGCACATAATCGCCCTCAAGGTGGTCGGGAAGGTCGGGCAAAAAGCCGGACGCCTGGAGCATGATGATCGCCAGAGGAAGATCAAGCCATGTTCCACCCTTGAACAAGTCGGCCGGAGCAAGGT
>CAZISU010000810.1:0-3725 GCA_964541935.1 uncultured Planctomycetaceae bacterium
ACCGTCGCCACGGCAAAGGTAAATCAAAGACGCCGAAGGTTCCCGAGCGCAAGACCTACGTCATGATGCGTGAGGACCTGGCCGCCGCCCGCTGCGTCTGGATCGCTGATGCGGAGGACGATAAAGAAGAGCAACGCCGGCGGCAGCGAAGCGACTTCCTCACCTACTGCAACCATGCCGGTCTCTATGCCGATTTCCACAGCCTGCGGCATACGTTCGTAACGAACCTCTGCAAGGCCGACATCTCGCCCAAGACAGCCCAGACCTTGGCCCGCCATAGCGACATTCGGCTCACGATGGACGTCTATACACACGTCGACCGGAAAGAGCAGATCGCGGCTATCCACTCATTACCAACGCCGGAAGACGGCGCGGCTTAGAATCAATGGCCGTCTACCAGGGCAATGATAACAATGGACTTGTTTTGACTGGAGATTGCCGCCTATTGGCGCTTATTGCCTTTGGACGGGACAAAACGGACTACCCCAAGAGCGAGTTTGCTTCACGCTTGGACAACACCACGACCGCTATCCCCCACCCCAGCGGTAGCTCGACGATAGTTTTCAATTTTCTGCACATTTCTTGGGGGGGAGGTGCCATCTAAAGTATTTGCAATCAGTTTTATTTCGTCATATTGGGTAGATTGGTGGACAGCGTCGAGCACTCGGATTTCGGAGCATACGCATACAAAACACTCTAACACAACGAGGAGATGTTACTGATGAGACAGAAGATTTCAATGAAATCGTTGCTTGTTGTTTTGGTGCTGACCTTGTCGGCAACTACTGCACAGGCCGATGTCGCCATTGCGGTTGATTCATTCGGCACGGGAGCGAATCAGTTCACGCTCAACTTCGTACCCATCTCGGGCAGTACAAACCCGAGTAGCGGGTACAGAATTGTTGAGAATGACTATCGCATGGGCATGTACGAAATCACCAACGACCAGTGGAACAAGTTCACGGCCAGCCTGGGCGTCCCAGTAACGGGCACCCCGTCGAGTGCGTATGATGGTACAATAATAGGCCCCCCGCATACGTATGATGGGAGCTTCCACGACTGGGGTACGGGCACAACGAACGTTCCGACCAACATGGTGAGTTGGTACGAAGCGGCGCAGTTCGTCAACTGGCTAAACACGAGCACGGGCCACCAGACAGCCTATAAGTTTACTGGCACTCAGGGTCAAAGCGATTATACCCTCGGTACATGGAGCGCTGCCGAGGCCGCCGGCGGTACGAACCTTTATCGCCACAAGGACGCCTTCTACTTCCTGCCAACTGAAGATGAATGGTTCAAGGCGGCTTACTGGAACGGCACAAGCATCCAGGATTATGCGACGAAGCCCGGTGACACGCTGCATCAGGGCGACGGCACCAGCGGTACGGGATGGAATTACTGGGACGATGACGATGGATGCGCAACTGATCCGTCTGGTCCATGGGACGTGGGCAGTGGAAGTGAAGAACTCAACGGCACGTACGACATGATGGGCAATGTATGGGAATGGACGGAGAGTCCATACAGCGATCCCAGCTATGCCACCGGTTCGACGCGTGCCTTGCGTGGCGGCGTTTGGACCTACAATTCCTACGGCTTGGACGCCTTCTACCGCTACGGCCTCGGCCCGGCAAGCACGGGCTTCAGCGTAGGTTTTCGCGTGGCAAGTGTTCCTGAGCCCGGTAGCATCACCTTGTTGCTCTGCGGGCTGATGAGTTTGATTTGCCTAAGACGTCGGAAATAGCACCCTTTAGAAACCAATCACTCATTGCCAACGCCAGAATACGCCGCTGCTTAAGGTCGTTTTCGCCTAGAGGAAAGCGAGCATGTTCGGATGGATGCATCGTGGGATGTGTCGAATTGACTATTGCAATCCACGGTTGCATTTTCTTTGGTCTGGCGACCTTTTGAAACGACCCCGGCGGCTTCCAGCGCAGTTCGCCATAGCCTGAAATACTTTCTAACAGCTTTAACAAAGGAGGGATCTTCTCTCAAGACGTCTTTACGCTTCAACGACTTACTCTGCCGATGCCGCTCTTGGATTGCGGCAATGACTTTTTGCGCATCCCATTTATTGGCTTTACAAAGATCTGATTTATTTGCGTGAATGCCCGCAGCCACCAGGGCTTTGCCCCAACTACCAAATGTATGCTTAGCGGCAAGTGCAAAAGTTCGGTTTTCTAAGCATACTTCAGTCCATTTAATTGTGAGACCTACATTGTGGCGTTGGCGTAGTGTATCAATGATTTTCTGTTTATCATGCTTTTGGGGTTTTGCATCTGTTTGGACGTTTCGGCAATTAATGCCCGCCGCCTCCAACGCATCCTTCCAACTGCCAAAAAGGTCTACCGCGGCCTGGTAGAGTTTATTGTCGCGATGCTTCGTACGTTCGGCAGAGAGATTGTAACGTGCAAATTCTGGATCTCTCGGACCACCCGCCCCCGCGACCAGACGCCGAGAGGTTCTGGCTCCAGACCGGCTGCCGCCAGCGCGTGATTCAACCCACCAAAATAGCGTCGCGCAGCACGTACAAGGCGATTGTAGTGGTTATTTTTAGTCTTTTGGCGTGGGTCTCCCTTGTACCAGGCTTGCAGTTCCTCGATTATCCGCTGTTGCGACCACTTATTCAATGGTTTTACTCTAAAGCCAGCAATCTGTAGAGCGGCTTTAACCGTTTTGACCATGTGCGATACGGTGTATGTGGCCGGTCGAATCCCGCAGCCCGCAGGGCGTTGCTCCACTTTTGAAAGTACTTGCTTCCAGCGGGCAGTAGTCCCGGATCTTGCTTATAAATGTCTGCTACTGGAACTCCCTTGCTATGCCACCAGTGGATCTGTTCAATAACCTTTTCCTTGTTCCATTTATTATGTGCATCGGGGTCTAGTCCGGCTGCCCGTACCGCATTGCGCCAACCTCCGAACAATTTTGCGGCGGCCTTGAATAGCCGTAAATCGTGCTTGTCGACCCTTATCATTGGAAGGCCGCGTTGTTTTCTCTCTAGTATTCCGTCTATCACGTCTTGCTTGCTCCATTTGTGTGGCTTTCGCACGATCTCCCCAAGCCCGGCGGCCGACATGGCATTTGACCAACTGCCAAAAAAACGATAGGCCCCACCCACTAACCCGGAATCGAATTTACGAACTTTGTTTAATGGCAATCCACGCTGGTGATAATCTTTAATAGCGGCAAGCACGGTCGACTTGTTCCAGGTTCTCCCCACATGTGATTCCAGACCTGCCGCCCGCAATGCATTATTCCAGCTTCCAAACAACCTGAGCGCAATGGATTCCAGGCTGGCATCATCTTTTCTGACGCAATGCAGCGACAACCCCCGACGCTCACGCTCACGAATGGCATCGATAACCTTTTGCTTGCTCCACTTCTTTCTCTTACCCATTCTACTGCTCGGTGCTATCGATGATCTCGTTGAACAGTTTTTTTCGAGGCAATATACTATCGTTCCTCTTCGATTTCTTCTGCCATTTTCGTTTTGTGACTTCCGGCGATATTCCCGCGGCCCGCAGGGCATTGTGCCAGCCTCCGAAATACTTTGATGCCGCACTGGCGAGAAAGCGATTGGCGGGCCAAGTGTAAAACATGAATAAACCTTCCCGGTGCCGGGCTTGCATTTCATCAATTACTTTCTGCTTGGTCCATTGACGCCGTGTTTTTGGCCTTACAGTATCTGGAGCAATTCCCGCAGCACGCAGGGCATTGCACCAGTT
>CAZISU010000811.1:0-3720 GCA_964541935.1 uncultured Planctomycetaceae bacterium
AAAATCGTTTAGTATCATCGGGATGGCCAACACCCGGATTGGCATGGCCGTTATAGCCATGATAGGCTAGCCTAGGCGTAAATCAAGGCAATGGCCGGTTATTGAGCGGCAACAATGGCCCAGATGTGGAAAAAAGAAGGCTGAACCCGTGCGGGTGGGGGGTGGGTTAGGGCCTGCCCAAGCGAAATGTCCCAATACGGGGTTTGCTGAGTTGAAGAGGTGCTGGCATGAACAAAACTAATCTTAACGACGAGCAGACGCGGATGGTGGTCGGGGCGCTCATGGTTTTGGCGCTGGTGGCAATTGCCGTCGCGCTGTTTTTCACCCGCGCCGTTATGATCCCCTTCGTGCTGGCCGTGTTTACGGCGATAGTAGTCTCGCCCGTGCAGGATTTTTTAGTGTTGAAACTCAAGTGCCCGCGTTGGCTGGGCGCGGCTGCCACGCTGTTTGTCGTTTTCTGCGGGCTGTTCGTGTTGGGCATTCCCGTCATGGCGGCGGTCAACACGGCCGTGGTGAAGTTGGGAGAGTATAGTGACGAGTTGACCGGACTTTTCCAGGGACTTCACGACCGCTTGGAATACTGGGGCCTGGGGCAAATCGACACGGCGGCCATCGGGCGTGAGTTTCAAGCCATACTGCCGTCGATAGCCGGCCAAACCCTGGGCACGGCGACCGGCTTGGTCTCGAACGTTTTTTTGATCCTGATTTTCCTTGTCTTCCTGCTCTCCGGCCGCGATTCACACCATACGGCCAAGGGTATCTATGCCGAGTTCGAATCGACGACGCGTCGCTATCTGGCCACCAAGATGGTGATTTCGTTGGCCACGGGTTTATTGGTGTGGGCAATTCTGGCGGTCTTGGGTCTGCAAATGGCGGTCGTTTTCGGGGCGCTGTCTTTTTTGCTGAACTTTATACCCTCGATCGGATCGGTAATTGCCACCTTTTTGCCGTTGCCGGTGGCCGTGTCGCAATACGACAACCCCTGGATGATAGCCGCCGTCGTGGTTCTGCCCGGCACGGTGCAGATCGTGATCGGCAACGTGATAGAGCCCAAGTTGATCGGCCGAGGCATGGCCCTTCACCCAGTCACCGTTCTGCTGGCCCTTTCCTTCTGGGGCCTGCTGTGGGGCGTGCTGGGCATGGTGCTGGCTGTGCCAATCACCGCCACGATCCGAATCGTGCTGATGCGTTTCGACACGACTCGGAAAGTCGGTGATCTGCTGGCCGGGAAGTTGCCGGCTTGAAAAACCTTCGACTATTGCTGCGGCACAATGAGGATGATTTCGGAAGAGTATCCGGCCGGTTGAACCATGGCTGGGGCTTTGTTTTCTTCCGCCTGAGAAGATATCTCTGCATCGTCAAACGTTTCTGCCTTGTTGTTCTCCACCCAGATTATCTGGCTGGCCGCGGGCTTCTTCAGCGAGGCTTCTTTTTGTGCCGGAATGGGTTCGAGCGGCACTTCCTTCTCGGGTTGCAGTGGCTCTTCGACCGGCCTTTCGTTGGTTGGTGACCCGGTAGCCCTGCGGCAGGCGTTCAGTGCGTTGGCGGCCGCTTGTCGAACCCGTGCCGAGGGTTCAATCCAGCAGCCTTCGGCAGTGCGGCCGTTGGCGATATCGTGCAGTTTGGTCATCACGTCGGCTCCGCAGCAACCGTCGCCGTTGCAGCTCGAGCATGGATTGCCGCTCGCCTTGCAAAAAGCGACGGCCGCTTCGTAACGAACCTCTTCGGTGCAATCGTCCAACGCCGCCATGAGGGCATTTTTGACGTTTGGATAGCAGCCGCAGCTGATCTTGGAGAGATACTTGATGGCCTTGATCTTTTGCTTCTTCAGATCTTCTTGCTGCTTAATCTCGGCGGCCTTCTTAATGGCCGGGTTGGGCGATTCGAGATTGGCCGGGTCGGCCAGAGATTTCAAGGCAGGCGGCTTTTCGCAGCCCGGATGGTTGCCGTTGCGGTTGATTAGCGCTCCGCTGACCTTGTTCCAGCCTTGGGGAATTCCCAAGAAGTTCCAAAATGTGGTAGGAGCGGCTGGCACCTGCTGGGCCGAAGCGGGTGTTACGATAGTGGCCAGTAGAGCTATAACACCGGCCTGAAAAAGCTTCTTCATCCTGCACGTCCCCTCTTTGAGGTAGGCCAATCGCTGAGGTTGCGGGAAAATTTACCCGAGCAATGGCAATAATGCTGCTGGCTGTATGCTGCCGCGAGATTGTGGCCTCTGCCCCGCATTGCCGTTACTAGGCAGTGCAAACCGAAAAACCGGCACCTTCCTTAATGTCTTCGACCATGGGGAATGCGGGCTTTAGGCCGATATCGGAAATGTGGGGGGGTTGGGGCACGGTTTTGCGGCCTTGCGAGTTGCATACTTGCACAGAGGCTGGCGGGAATGCATAATGCAATATGCAGTGGCCGGGAATCGACAAGTCAAACTCTGCCAGTTATACTATTCATTTACCCACCGTTATTCCAGCCGATCAAAACAGGAGCCTACCGATGAGCCGCACTTCTCATTTCCTGCCCACCACCTGGACCTCAATAGCCTGTATGGCGGTTGCCGTCGCAGTAGTAAGTTTTGCCGCCGCCCCGGCCCTGGCAAAAGAAGCCCAGGCAAACCAAACAAAGTACCTTGGCCCCAGTGACGTTGTCGTTTCGCCCGATGCCAAGACAATCTACGTCCTTTGTGCCGATTCCAAAAAGGTCATGGTTCTAGACTCGACGGGCAAGAGTACCGGTTCGATCGATCTACCGGCAGTGCCCGGCGGTTTTGTGCTATCTCCCGACGGCAAGACGCTTTACGTAACCTGCGGCATGGCCGACGGGCGGGTTTGCCTGATCGATACGGCCGCCGGTAAAGTTTCTGATAAACAAATTGCCGTTGGTCACACGCCTTGCGGTCCGGCAATTTCTCCCGACGGCAAGCGTTTGTATGTTTGCAACCGATTCAACGACGACGTTTCCGTGATCGATCTCGCGGCCGCAAAGCAAATCGCGCGGGTGCAGGCGACTCGCGAGCCGATTGCCGCGGCGGTTACTCCCGACGGGCGGCGTGTGTTGGTTTCCAATCTGGTGCCGATCGATCGCGCGGACGGATACAACGTGGCTTGCATGGTGACTCTGATAGACACCGCATCGAACAAACCCACCAGCATCCGCTTGCCCAACGGCAGTTCCAGTACACGTGGCATTTGTGTTTCGCCCGACGGAAAATACGCCTATGTGGTGCATATTTTGTCCCGTTATCAGATGCCCACCACTCAGCTTGAACGCGGTTGGATGAACACCAACGCGTTGTCGATTATCGACGTTTCCTCGGGCAAACTGGTCAACACGGTGCTTCTGGACGACGTCGACCTTGGCGCCGCCAACCCTTGGGGTGTGGCAATTACGGCCGACGGCAAGCAGATTTGCGTGACCCATGCCGGCACACACGAACTGAGCGTGATCGACGCAGTCGGTTTGCTGAAAAAACTGCTGGCCATGCCCGCCACTCGCGAGGAGTTGAAAAAGAAGGGTGGTCTGGCCAAGGACTCCGGTAGCTACTCGTCGCTGCTTGCCAGTGACGTGCCCAACGATTTGGCATTTTTGGTAGACCTTCGCCGTCGGATCAAGCTGCCGGGCAATGGCCCGCGTGGGCTCGCGGTTGCCGGTTCGAAGGCCTATGTGGCCGAATTTTTCAGCGACGACCTGGCAGTTGTCGAACTTCCGCCGGCCGGCTCGCTGGCG
>CAZISU010000812.1:0-3716 GCA_964541935.1 uncultured Planctomycetaceae bacterium
GCACGGTACACCAACGGCTACGGTCGTTGGCACTCAAAAACGGTCGCTGAGCAAGATATCGCATACGCACCCTGGGCCGCAATTCAGCAACGGCTTCGGTCAACTCCTCGCCCTCGAGCCCCTTTTGCTTGAGATCGGCCGTGCGCCGCTTCATCTCCTGGCGGATGCGGAATTCCTGCACCGCCGTGCGATCTACCGCGTCGACCGCAAAAATCCGCCCCATCATCGTGCCCACGCTTAACGCGATAAGCAGCACATACACGCCCCACCGCAGCCCCCGCGCCTCGGCGGCAGCCTTATCGACCACGGCAGGTATTTCTTTAGACTCGACTATATCCGACATAATCACACCGTAATGTTTATCACCCAAATCGTGCGAATAACCAACTTTTAAACACCGGTCGCAAGCGACCGGGCTAAACAAAATCCCCTTCTTAGCTCCTTGCCCCCTTAATCCCTTCGTTTCCTTACTTTACTTCTGTAGCCCCTTCTTCCCCATCTCCTGTCCCCTTTGCCCTTTGCTGTTTTGTTTCATCCGTTCGTTCGGAAATCGAATAGCTTTGGATCTCGCGTTGGTGGAAGGCGAGAATCAGTTCGCCCAAAAACCCTATCGACATGAACTGCGCCCCCAACAGCAAGAACCCCACCGAATAGATAACGGCCGGACGCTGATGCAAAGGCATAAGATTAAGGCCGGGCGCAAGTTGCGCGACCATCCAATACAAGGTCAGATAGAAGAGTCCGCAAAAACCCAGCAAAAACGAGCCCATCCCCACGGTGCCCAAAACATGCTGGGGCCGTTGCCCGAAACCGGTTATGAATTTGACCGTGAGCAGATCGAGGAAGCCCTTTACAATGCGGCTGACCCCGTACTTCGACTCGCCAAACTTACGCGTGCGGTGGCCGATAACAATCTCGCTGGGCCGAAAGCCACGTGCCTCGGCCAGCACGGGCACAAAACGATGCAACTCGCCGTAGAGGCAAACTTCGTCGAAAATCTCGCGGCGATAGCACTTCATCCCGCAATTATGGTCGTGCAGATGCACGCCCGTCAGGCGGCTAACCATCCAATTAAAAACCCGCGACGGGCCTACCTTGTGCCAGGGGTCGTAGCGGACCTTTTTCCAACCGCTGACCACATCGTACCCTTCTTCCATACGGGCAAGGAAACGCGGTATCTCGTGTGGGTCGTCTTGCAGATCGGCGTCGAGCGTCATTATCAACTCGCCCCGCGCGGCCGAAAAGCCCGCGCTCAAAGCGGCCGCCTTGCCGAAGTTGCGACGAAACCGAATCGCCCGCGTGCAATCGTCGCTATCGGCAAGCCGACGCAGAACCGGCCACGATTCGTCGCTGGAACCGTCGTCGACAAAAATCATGTCGAGTTCATAGCCCTCGGCGCGTGCAACCTCGAGCAACTCTCCGTGAAGAGCTTCCAGGCTGTCAGCCTCGTTGTAAACGGGTATCACAACAGAAAGCATCGGTGTAACTTTCTTGTATCTAATCTAGACGAGTAGGGTGTGTGCTTGCACGCACCAGTTAGTTGCAAAGGAACGATATGCGGATCAATCGGAGGTAGGAACGTTTTGGATCACGCGTCCGCTTGAGGTGGGATATTGAAGGTGGGCAGTGGGCCGGGCGATGTTCCATGTGGTTTTTGGCCTGTTATAAATCAGGCAACATCCATTTTAGTCACTCTTCCGACGAAAGTCTCCCCTTCTGCGGGAGGATGAGATACAGAATTCCAGAAATCACCAACTCGCCACCCAGCCAAACCAACCTAAGAACTACCGCCGAAGCAAGGGCAATCACCCCGCCAAAATATGGGGTAACCAACTCCATCAGTACCATCTCACGAACACCGGCGCCTCCAGGGATAAGTGAGAGGAATCCTGCAACCATTGCAAGTGCCACGCTGGCCACATAGAGGGGTAAATGTGCTGCTAGTCCCGCGTCTTGCACGTTCATCGCCTGAAAAACGGCCCAAAGACTAATTCCCAGCAGCAGCCAAGAGATCACCATTGCCACCACGCCCAAAAGCAACGTTTTAAGACTAAGACGTTCGAGTTTTTCGGCGATATGCGGGTCGCTACGGCCAATTTTGGCAAACTTGGCCAGACGACGAAAGACTGGTGGCAAAATAGGCAAACCGGCCGCGACCATCAGCCCCAGGGCCACGAGACAGAGAAACACATGTTCGCGGAACCAGACGGCCAGGATCCCTGCCGCCAGCAAAGCGCCGACCGACATCATCGTCAGAGTTTCGTAGAAAACCGAAGCCGCCGCCACGCCCGTATTCACGCGATGGCTACGAATCAACCCAGCCCGAATGACGACCACCATTGCCTTGCCAGGCACATATTTCCCCAAATGCCCAATATAGTAGGCCCGCAAAGTCTCGCCCAAGCGGGCATCTTGTCCGAGTGTTATCAACACTCGATGCCAAAACAACCCGGCCGGCAAAAGTCCCAATAAATAGATCCCCGCCGCAGCAACCAGCCATCCGGGACGTAAATGCAAAGGGTGCGCGGATAGTTGCTCAATAGCTTCGAAAATCGTGTGGCGAACAAACCAGAAAACCACAACAACGACAAGCACCTTGCCGGCCGTCATCAGCCACCGCTTAAAAGAGGCTTTTTTCCAAGTGCCCGGCCGCTGATCGCTCAATCCAATACACCTTTTATTCAATAGCCTATATTTACATCCCTCGTAACACTACAACAGTTCAAGATGACATCAACGGCTTTCGCTGTCAACACACTCGGGGGGGGGGCCAGCCCGACATGCACCTTGACAACCGGCAACTGCGTCCGTGTTGGCTGGAACGATATGGTTACGATCAAACGCGTTTTGGATCTTGCCCCGGCCGGGATCATGATACCCATGGTCAACAGTCAGTCCGAAGCACAAGATGCGGGATCCCCGTGGTCTATACCCCCGGTGCCAGTGCACGAGCGATAGCCGAAGCTGCCTTCACATACATGCTCACACTGGCTAAGAAAATTCCCTCTTGGAACAGCCAACTGAAGTGTGGCAACTGGAACAGCCGCTGCGAGCAGGCGAAGCGAAGGAACGAGAAGTTGCAGAAGGAAATCGACTCGTTTCGTGCCGAGAATCGCCAACTCAAAGACAAGCTTTTCGCGGCCAAGACGGGTTGGGTGAACATTCACCCTCAAAGGACGTTAAGTCATTTACATGTAGTTACTTACGGTAAGGTGGCAATGGGATCTGACGGAGAACGATCAGCAAAGCTTGTTTGTTGCCAGATTCGCCTCCATCTGATATCCTCAACAGTTTCGCCAGACACCGAAACAGTCAACTGTGCGGCCTATGAACGATAGACCAACCGAACGGGCAACTCCCATGGCCGAAAAAACCGTGGTCGAGAATCTTGCAGCGCACTTCGAGGAGGATTTGTGCATCCGCATACGCGGTGCGCGGGTCCACAACCTGCGGAATGTGGATCTAGACGTGCCGCGCGACCGGCTGGTGGTTGTGACCGGGCCCAGCGGGTCGGGCAAGAGTTCGTTGGCCTACGACACACTTTATGCCGAGGGGCAACGGCAGTATATCGAGAGCCTTTCGGTTTACGCGCGGCAGTTTTTGCACCAGATCGAACGGCCCGACGTGGACATGATCGACGGCTTGCAGCCGACGATATCGGTCGACCAGCGGGCCAGTGTGCGCAATCCGCGCAGCACAGTGGCCACGGTTACCGA
>CAZISU010000813.1:0-3715 GCA_964541935.1 uncultured Planctomycetaceae bacterium
AGCCACTCCGTTTCAGGCGTGTAAGAAGAACAGTCCGATCACCCGGAAAGGATAAAAATACGCTTGGTTATATGGCTGTTGACCGTTGTAAAGGACGGATTATTCATCTAGGAGCTAAATTTATGCTCAAGAACTCTCGCAATAGCGATGCGTAGTCTGCATAAAATGTCAGCTAGTCCCTCTTTAGTAAGGCAGTGACAATGTTCACTTTTCTTCGCAAAGGTGATAGACTGGCAGTGGAGAGCAGTATTATAAAGATGGTGTAGAGAGAACCGTGTAAATAAAATCAGCGAGGTAGTGTAAAATGACGACATTCGATGAAGTATGGGGCGCTGCCTCCAATCTTTCAGCTACGGATCGGCTGCGCTTAATCGATGCCCTATGGGGTACGGTCGAGCCTGAAACCTGGCCAACTCCTAGCGAACAGTGGATTGCAGAGTCGAAACGTCGTTCGCATGATCTGGATGAGGGGCGGATGCAGGCCTCTGAATGGTCTGAAGTGAAATCGAGAGCACGACGGAAGGCGGGGCTTGATGATTAAGGTGCTTGTTTCATCTGCTGCGGAAGCAGATTTTACGGAGGCTCTGTGCTGGTATGCTGAGCGAAGCCGGCAAGCTGCTGAAAAATTCGAAGCAGAATTTGAAAAAGCCTTGGCAACAATTGCTGCCGCTCCGCATCGCTTCCCAAAATGCGACCAAAGGCACCAATATTATATCATGGGACGATTTTCGTTCCATATAGTCTACCGAGTTGATGGCGAGCAAGTAGTTGTCATTGCGGTTGCTCACGGTAGCCGCAGACCGGGATATTGGTCGAGTCGC
Source organism: uncultured Planctomycetaceae bacterium (assembly GCA_964541935.1). Taxonomy (GTDB): domain Bacteria; phylum Planctomycetota; class Planctomycetia; order Pirellulales; family Thermoguttaceae; genus JAFGTN01. The sequence continues at coordinate 822 of CAZISU010000813.1, forward strand.
TGAAGTCTAGAGGGGCTCACGTGCAATCGATCTTAGGGTGTGAATTTCCCCAAAGTTGGTGGAAACTGCGGAGCATTCGCCGCAGTCGGCGAGCGTAACTGGGCATTCGCATCTCAAACTTGGTCCAGCCTTTGAGGCGAAGACGGTACGATCGCGGATACGGGGTGAGTGCATCACGCAGGGAACTCCATAGATCCGCATGATCTTCTGCAATAGGGAAGTGCTTGGCGAAAGCTGCCTGGAAGCTTTCTCGGCTGTCTACGTTGCTGAGATCAACGACGTAAAGTTGGCGTCTAAAAAGTTGGAACATTTTAGTTTGTCGGAGGATCTTGTCTCAATTGATGAAGTTAGGCCGATGCTTACAATCTGCAAGCGGCCTGAACCTTATGACTTACGGCTTCGAATCATCGCACTTCAAATCACCGGCAGCGTATTGCGTACCGTCGAGTATGAATTTCAACAACGTGGCACTTTCATAACTTTCCGGGAAATGGCTGGGCGAGCAGTAGAAGACGCGGCCGTTGCCGTGGGGCTTGATCCAGGCGACGTAACGCACGATGTCTTTCACGTGGCCCTTGGGGTCCTTGAGATTATCGACGTCCATCGACAGCAGCGGGCGGAAGCTGAGCTTTTCGTATGCGCCGTTGAAGCAATACGGCTCATCGCGGTGGATGAAGGGGCCCTTGCCTTGGAAGGCTGCTACCAGCGGATGATTGTCGTCGACCGTGCGGACGGTTACCGCTTGGTTGGGCGGATGATAGTAGAAGGCCCCGCCCACCATGTTAGTGAACTCGGGCGAGTTGTTGAGCATGGTGGGAGCCCCGTGAATCACAACCAGCCCCTTCCCGCCGGCGACGAAATCGAGCATGGATTTTTCCAACTTATCCGAGCGAGCTTGCCGCTGTTCTTCGTTCAGTTTACTATACTTGGGATTGCGTTCTAATTCGTCGAGAAACAAGTTCCGCCGCTCGCCCTTCGAACAATTGTTGTTCAGCACCAATACGTCGAAGTCGGCCAGGTTCTTCGGCGCGAGCATTTCGATGTCGCGCGTGACCACGGTCTCGAACGCACCGCACTTGCTGCCCAGGATCTCGAACACGCGGTCGACGTGCGGAGTGACCAAATGGTCGTAGCCGGTCAGCAGCGAAAACACGAGCACCTTCCGCTTGGGCCCTGCGGCGGTCGGCTTGGCCGGAGCACTTTTTTCGACCAAGGCACACCACTCGGACGTGGGTGGGACGATCTTGGATTTAGCATAAGGAATCTTTTCGGCACGGGCGACGCTCGACAATGCCGCAAATAGCAGGAGAGCGAGAACGAGGTGAAGATGTTTGGACATGGCTGTTTTCTCCGGGTGGGCTTGTTTGGTGAGTGTATGATAGTGACGCAAATATCGCGAATAACATCCTATTATAGCCATGCCCTTGTGGTATTGCAACAAAGGTTAGCGACGGGGCTTGTCCCCGCGCGAGTGTTCACGACTTTTCATTGCTGCTGCTTGCATTCGCTTACCCGGACTGCTAGTTTAGCGGGTAATAGTTGATCTTGCGAGAAGGGATAAATCAATGAAGATGGCCGTCGGAACGTTTGTAGCGTTAATGGTTTTAGTCGCAGGGCAAGGCCTTGTGATAGACGCGTATTTAGCCAACGGGCGATTGTCGTTGCTGCTCGATTCCACACCGGAGCGTGTTTCTGTTGTCAAAAACGCCTCATGGCAGCCTGATGGGCGATCGGTTTTTCAAGCTGCCGCGGTCTCGCCACTCACGGCATCCTGGCTCACCGAGGTTCTGCCCATCTCCGGGCAAGACGAGGCTGGTCCTTGGAAGTTTGAGGACGATGCCGTTTTCGAGCAAGCGTCTTCCCGTATGCGGTGTGACGGCTTGCTCGTCACCCGTCACGTCGAACTTGCCAAGCAAGGCACCACGTTTCGGATGTACATCAGTCTGAAAAATGTCGGCAGCCAGGACATCCGCATTGAGCGTTTTCCCGTCTGTAAAGACCGCTGGGATTTTGGATCGCAAGCCCCGCGTATCAACTACTGGGATTCGCTCACCTTCAAGCCGCATCAAACGCAACTTCGATCCGGGCAAAGTCTCGACCTGAGTTCAAAAACCTACAGTTCGCAGCAAGAACAAGGCAAGGGCAACGTCCCCTTCTGGCAATTGCGAGCCGGCCGACGACATTTGTTTTTTTCACTGGCGTGGTGCGGCGGTTGGCAAGCGCGGATCGAGCAGAATCCGTCGGGGACGGGTTTCGAGATAGTTTTGCCGGCAGAGGAAACGCAGTTGCTTCTGAAACCGGGTGAATCGATGCGGGGCCCCATGGTTTACGTCACGGCCCTTGAAGCCGATAGCGACTCCGCAGCGCGGGCCCAGTGGCTCGTGCAACGCCAGGCCTTGGCCGCGAAACTCTATGGCGGGCCACAGCCCTGGTTCCCGTTGCTCTACAATCATTGGTACGCGGTTCGCACCAACTTCGGCTTGCCGTTCCTCGCAGGGCAGCTTGAGGAATTGAAACGTTGGGGCGTGTTCGATGTGTTTGTGCTCGATCACGGCTGGTTCGAGAAGGTCGGCGATTGGCGGCCCGCCACGTCGAAGTTTCGCCCGGGCGAGTTAGAGTCCTTCTATGAGCGGCTTGGGAAAGCGGGGATCAAAGCCGGGATTTGGAGTTGTCCGTGGCTGCAGGCGGTCGACGAGGGCCGCTTCGGGCCGGAGATCGACGAGCCCCGCTTCCATCGCCGCTTCATGGACGCATATTCGCTTGACCTGGCGGGCATCGACTTCAACAAGCGTTTGCTAGACCATATCGCCAATTTGAAAGATCGCTTCGGGATCGAGTGGTGGAAGTACGATCAGGAGCTTTTTGGCGAGGGCTCGCGGCAGGGGAAAATGAAA
>CAZISU010000814.1:0-3715 GCA_964541935.1 uncultured Planctomycetaceae bacterium
AGTCCAAGCTCCAGCATATGACATCATTGTCGGCAACCCGCCCTATCGTCGCGAGTTGGGTACAAAATCGCTGCTTGACCAAATCGCCCAGACGAGCCTGGGCCGCCGCTGGCGGGCCGCGCGAATGGATCTGTGGTATTACTTCGTGCATCGCGGCTTGGAGTTGCTCGCGGACGACGGCATTCTCAGCTTCATTGTCAGCGGGTATTGGACGACCGGCTCGGGAGCAAGCAAACTGATAGAGCAGCTTCGGCAAGAAGCCCACATCGAAGAGATATTTGATCTCGGCAGCCGCAACGTGTTTGAAAACGTGAACGGCCGCCACATGATTCTGCGGATCAGGAAATGCCGCTGCGATAAACCCACAACCATCAAACTGGCCGCTAACGCTCGAACGCGGAAATCGAACGGCAATGCCAAGACGCTGCTGGATGGCACGGAGAATTTGCAGGTTATAGAGAAAACCGCCGCGCAGCTCTTCCGCCAAGGCCGCATTGACATCGAGCCACCACGCGGGAAGCTGCTCGACCGCATCGCGCAAGGAACGCCCTTGAGCAGCCTGGGGAAAGTCCGCCAGGGCATTGCCGAAAACCCCTCGGCCATCAATCGTCGCACCAATCAGAAGTTCGATAACCGTTGGACGGTTGGCGAAGGTGTTTTTGCGCTGACGGCAGACGAGGTTGCCACGCTCGATTTGCCCGCGGCGGAAACAAAGCTGCTGCGGCCCTATCACGACCTTTGCGATCTGGGCCGCTATCGACTGGCCGAAACACCGTCGCGGCATTTGATCTATTCCACGGCCGAAACGTGGCCGGAGTTCGGGATGTATCCCATCCTGGGCGGACACCTCGCGAGATTTCGCCCCATCATGGAAAATCGCCGCGAAACTCGGCAGGGCTTGCGAGCCTGGTGGCAACTTCACTGGCCGCGCGACGTCGCGCTCTGGCATTGTGCAAAAATAATTTCCGTGCAAATGGCTGCCCGTCCGGCCTTTGTGCCCGCGCACGCCCCGGCATATGTCCCCTTTAGCGCCAACGTCTTCGTGCCCGACAGAGCCGTCGCCGAGCACCTCAACTACTTCGCCGCCTTGCTAAACAGCAGTCTGCTCTGGCAATGGTACCGGCATCACGCCAAACGTCGCGGCGTGGGGCTGGAAATCAACGGACGCGTTCTTGGCGAAACGCCTATCCGCAGAATCGACTTCAACTCGTCGGACGACCGCAGTCGGCACGACCGGCTTGTCGAGTTGGTCGATGAACAGGTGTCATTCTCCAGCGAAATTCAGGAAGAAAGCAACAAAGCAAGCGTAGACGGCGAAATCGACGAAATTGTTTCAGAACTGTACGTGGCTAAAATCTAGCCAACATCGCCGAGTTCTAGGACTTGGCCGTAGCGTTTTAGGACCATGCGGCGTAGGCGGGTGTGTTGGGGTTGGGAGAGGGCCGCGTCTTGTTCTAGGAGTGTTGCGGCGTCGGCGCGGGCCTGTTCCAGGGGTTGTATGTCGCGTTGCAGGTCGGCTATGCGGAATGGGGGGAGGCCGTGTTGGCGGGTGCCGAAGAGTTCGCCGGGGCCGCGGAGGTTGAAGTCTAGTTCGGCCAGTTTGAAGCCGTCGGTGGTTGAGATGAAGGCCTCTAGGCGCTGACGGGACTGGTCGTTGGTCGGTTCGGCGAAGGCCGTGCAGAAGCCGGCGTGGCGGCCGCGGCTGATGCGGCCACGGAGTTGGTGCAGTTGCGAGAGGCCGAAACGTTGGGCGGATTCGATGGTCATGAGCGTGGCGTTGGGAACGTCGACGCCGACCTCGACTACCGAGGTGCAGACGAGGACTTGCAGTTCGCCGGTGGAGAAGCGTTCCATGACGGCGTCTTTTTCGTCCGCGCGCATGCGGCCGTGGATGAGGCCCACGCGAAAGGTTTCCAGGGGGCCGTTGACGAGGGTTTCGTAGGCCTCGTTGACGCTGGTTACGTCGAGTTCTTCGACCTCGTCGACCAGGGGCGTGACTACGTATCCCTGGCGGCCCTCCCGCAGTTTACGTATAAAAAAATCCCACCAGCGGTCGCGCATGTCTTCGCTGGCCAGGTAGGTTTTTACTTCTTGGCGGCCGGGTGGACTGTCGCGGAGGGTGGAGACGTCGAGGTCGCCGAAGAGGGTCATGGTGACGGTGCGGGGGATGGGCGTGGCCGTCATGACGAGGTAGTGTGGATCGGAGCCGGCGCGGCGGAGGGTGGCGCGTTGCTCGACGCCGAACTTGTGCTGCTCGTCGATTACGACCAGGCCGAGTTTCGAGAATGTGACGTCGTCTTGGATGATGGCCTGGGTGCCGACGATGACGTCTACTTTTCCCTCGGCAATCTGTGCGAGCATTTCGCTACGTTGTTTTGGTGCCAGGCCGCCGGTTAGTTCGGCCATGCGTACGTGGCTATCGGCCAAGAGCCGGTGGAGCGTTTTGGCATGTTGGCGGGAGAGGATTTCAGTGGGGGCCATCAAAACGGCCTGATGACCGTGGGCCACGGCCACCAGCATGGCGTAGACGGCAACGACAGTTTTTCCGCTGCCCACGTCGCCTTGCAGCAAGCGGTTCATGGGCGCCGTGCGTGACATGTCGTGGGAGATTCGCTCGATGCATTCCTTTTGGCCCGCCGTCAACTCGAAGGGGAAGAGGCGGAGGATGCGGGCGTCTATTTTTGCGCTGGTTTCGAGCTGGGGAGCGTCGCAGAAACGGCTCTGCTGCTCGCGGCGGAGCGCCAGGGCAAGCTGGAGGATAAAAAGCTCCTGGTAAACGAAGCGGCAGCGGGCCAGTTCGAGACTCTCCCAATCGCTGGGCTTGTGGATTTCGGGCAGAGCCCGTTCTAGCGGCCAGAGTTTTTTTGTGTCTAGAAATTCTTGCGGGAAGACTTCTTGCAGGAGCGACCCGTAGGCCTCGACCGTTTCGGCAACGATGCGGCGCATTTCCCACTGCTTGAGGCCCTCGGTGAGGCCGTAGACGGGGCGAATTTCGCCGCTGGGCTCGGCCTCTTCGTCGGCCAGGGGTACGACGATGGGGTGTGAGACTTCCCAGAAGAGGCCCTTGATTTTTGGCTTGCCGGAAATGGCCACGCGGCGGCCCTGGGCGAACTTGTCCTTCATCCACGGTTGGTTGAACCACATGGCGCGGATGAAACCGCCCGCGGCGTCACGGATCAAGACGCCCAATATCGATCGTCCGGGGCCGATGCCGCGGATTTCTAGTTCCTCGACCGTGCCGCAAATCGTCTGCAGTTCGCCCTCTTCAAGTTGCTCGACCGTGCGGATTTGCGTCAGGTCTTCGTAGTCGCGGGGGAAGAAGAACAAGACGTCGGCCACCGTGCGCAAGCCCAGGCGTGCCAGCATTTCCGCGCCATATTCTCCAACCCGATTCAAATATTGAACCGACATGAAGAGACGCTCGGCTGGCGATTGGCCGGGTGGCGGGCCAGGTGGCGGATTGTTGGGTGTTTGGTTCATCCCCCGCATTGTAACGAGTTGCGGGGGATGGGAGTAGGGTGGGGTTATTGATCTTGTTAGCCGAGCCGCTTGCGGCCGCTTGAGGCGAGCTGAAAAATCAGAGCGTTATAAACGGCCGTAAGCGGCTCGGCTAACAAATTTCCTGCCAATCGACTCTTTCAACGGGATGCTAACATGGCCACGCAAGCGTGGTCCATGGCACCCGGCTACGCAAGCGTGGTCCATGGCACCCGGC
>CAZISU010000815.1:0-3712 GCA_964541935.1 uncultured Planctomycetaceae bacterium
CGAAGCTCGCAACAAACGGGCCACGGCCCTGATGAACGCGGCCGAGCGGATTCTCAAGGGCATCAAGGGCCGCGTTGATAAGTTCGGCACGGTCAATGAGATCAACGGCTATTTTGCCTCGGATCTGATGATCGACAAGGTCCGCGAGATCATCGGCAATCTGGGCGAGTTGGGCGACAACGTCAAGGTCGACGATATTCAGAGCCGCATGAAGACCATCCGCGAGGACGCCGTCCGCCAGTTGAAGGATCGTCAGGATCTTTACGAAGACGGCGAGAACGTCATCCGCTTGGGCAACCATAAATTCTCGGTCAACAACCAGGCCTTCGATCTAACGACCGTCTACCGTGACGAGCAGATGCAGTTTCACCTCTCGGGCACGAACTATTTTGCGTCTATTGAAGACGAAGCGTTTTTGGCCACCCGCGAGGTCTGGTCGCAGGAAGTCGTTTCGGAAAACCACGACGTTTATCGGGCCGAATATTTGGCCCACAAGATCTTTCAGACGCTCGATAGTGACGGGCAGCCGCCGGCCGCAGAACTTCGCGAGATGGACGATGAGGCCCTGCTGGGGTTCGTGCAGCGTTTCATGGGACCGCGTTACAGCGAGGCTTATGTGAAGGGCGTTAACGACCACGACGCGGCCAAGATCGTGCGTTCACTGATCGAGATGGACGCCACGCTTGGACTATTGCGCTATCATCCCCGTGCCCGAGCGTTGGCAGTAGTTTTCTGGTCGCAATACGCGGATGCGGCACAAAAAAAGCTGATCGAGGCCAAGCTGCGGAGCTTTGGGGCGGTCGAGGATCTCTTCCCCAACGCGCGCGAACAGGTCCGATACATTGCCGAAGCGGAGGCGATTATCGGGCAATACGTAGCAGAAACAAAAATATTCGACGCACATCTGGTGTCCGAGGCGGCCCATTATCTCTTCGACGAGTTGACCGGTGGCGAGCGGTTTGTGGTCAGCGCCCGTGCGCGGGATCTGTACCACGCCTTCGAGGCGTTTTTTGCGCAGAAGTTTTTCGCCGAGAAATACGCCCAGGCGGTTGCCGGGTTGGACAACGACGCGACGTCCGCTTTCCTGGCACGCCGCGATTGGGTGGCGGCCTTTGTGGCCACGCGCAACGACGCGACCGAGGCGGATTATGTCGACGAGGTGGCGGCCCTGCTGATGGAGCAGTCGCTGGACGTAACCCGCGTGGTCGAGGCCTCGGTGGCCCGCGATCTGGGCGATATGATCGGCAACCATCGCCTCATCGAGGATCATACCTACCGGCTGAACTACAACACCTTCATGTTGAAGCTGGGACGTTTCGAGCGCGAGATTGTGCCACGCTTCGAAGCCTACGGGCGGTTGAAGAAGGAACTGGTTGAAAAAGAACGAGACGGCATGCGGCTAGACGAGTTCCGCCCGCGGGTGTTGACGTCGTTCGTGCGCAACAAGCTCATCGACCAGGTTTACTTAAAGCTCTTGGGCGACAATCTGGCCAAACAGGTCGGCGTGGTTGGCGAAAAGAAACGCACGGACTTGATGGGCCTGTTGCTGTTGATCTCTCCGCCGGGCTACGGCAAAACGACATTGATGGAATATCTGGCCAACCGTCTGGGCATCATCTTCATGAAGATCAACGGCCCGGCCTTGGGCAACCGCGTGACGTCGCTCGATCCCAAGGAAGCGCCCAACGCGGCCGCGCGGGAGGAAATGGAGAAGCTCAACCTGGCCTTCGAGATGGGCGACAACGTCATGATCTATCTTGACGACATCCAGCACTGCAATCCCGAGCTTTTGCAAAAATTCATCTCGCTCTGCGACGCGCAGCGCAAGATCGAGGGCGTTTATCGCGGCAAAACGCGGACCTACGACCTGCGCGGTAAAAAGGTGTGCGTGGTCATGGCGGGCAACCCCTATACCGAAAGCGGCGAGAAGTTCAAGATCCCCGACATGTTGGCCAACCGTGCCGACACGTATAACCTGGGCGAGATTATCGGTGACACGGCCGACGTTTTCGAGATGAGCTATCTGGAAAACTCGCTCACGTCCAACCCCGTGCTCGACCGCCTGGCCAGCCGCAGCCAGAAGGACGTCTATGCGGTCATGAAAATGGCGCAGGGCGAGACGGGCGAGGCCGTAGACCTGGAAGGCAACTATTCGGTGGCCGAGGTCGACGAGATGGCGGCCGTCATGAAGAAGCTCATGCGCGTCCGCGACGTCGTTCTCAAGGTCAACGGCGAATATATCCGCTCGGCCGGCATGTCCGACGAATACCGCACCGAACCGGCCTTCAAGCTGCAAGGCTCTTATCGAAACATGAACCGTATCGCCTCGCAAGTGGTAGCGGTCATGAACGACGCGGAACTCGAAGCCCTCATCCTGGCCTCGTATCAAAACGACGCACAGACGCTCACGACCGGCTCCGAATCGAACATGTTGAAGTTCAAGGAGTTGACCGGCAAACTCAGTGCCGACGAACTCGAACGCTGGGAGGATATTAAACGCCGCTTCGGCCGCAACGTACAACTCAAGGGCATCGGCGACGACGCCAAGTTCGGGCAACTGGTCGTGCAACTTGGCAGTTTCAGCGATGGCCTGGATGCGATTAAGAAGACGCTCCGCAACGGCGTCGAGCAGATGTTGCTGGCTGGGCAGGCGGACGAAAAACCGCTCACCGCCGCCTTCGACGCCGGCACCACGTCGGCCATCAACGCGCTGGTCGAACAACTCGGCTCGGCCAAGGATGAAATCAGCCACACGTTGCAACAGGCCGCCGCCCGAGCGCCACAAGAGCCAGACGTGCCTGCGCCGCAAGAAGTTCACGTGGTCAGCAAGATCCCCAACGCCGTGCTCAATGTCATGCGGCATCAGTTCCGGCTGATGGAAGGCTGGCTGGAGCCCATGCAAAAGCAGTCGCACAAGCAGGGCGACGAATTGCACAAGCTTCGTGAAATCCTGGGCGAAACGCTCGGTAAGTATAACTCGCTGGTCGAGATGCTGGAAAAGTCGGCCCACGATAAGGAAATCATTTACGACGCCTTGGCGAAGCATAAGGTCAAGATCGACCGTAAAGAATAATTCACACTGCTCGATCTTGTTCTATGTCGTACTAATTGATGGGTAGCCCCGATAGCTTGTCTATCGGGTCGGCGTAGCCGCAAGAGGCTTATGGGGACGACACGATCCCCTCTTGTGCCTGCGGCACCCCGATAGACAAGCTATCGGGGCTACCCGTTGACCACTACTCTTTTACTACTACCCACGGCCCATCAATTATTCTGTAACTGAGCACTAGCTTGACATGCCGAATCCGCTCGTTAAGATGACAGGTAAGCTCCATTGGTGGGTTGCGACCTGGCCTGCCATTATGACGTCACTCCCTTCCCCCCACATACAACAAGAAGTAAAAGGAAGCCCAAAACATGAGACGCTCTATTTCCATCGTTGCACTGCTGGTTCTTTTCGTCCTTTCGCTCGGCACCGTCGCCAATGCCGACGACGCGACGAAGAAGATTAATGTACTCCTACTCGCCGGCGACGACGTCGCGCCGTTTCACGACTGGCGAGATATTTCCGAGTCTACCCGCGAAGTGTTGGTCGACAGCGGCCGTTTCGATGTACGGATTTGCGAAGATCCCTTGATCCTGGAATCGAAGAAGGCGTTGCAAGCATACGATGTGATCGTCTTCACGATGTACAACCACAAGCTGCCGATGA
>CAZISU010000816.1:0-3703 GCA_964541935.1 uncultured Planctomycetaceae bacterium
CGATGTTGACATTAGGCAACGGCAGATTCCGTACCCGACGGGGCATGTCGAGCAAAGTAAACTCACCCGTCGTCGCACGATGAAAACTGTCCAACGACGGCGTGGCCGAGCCCAACACTAGCGGAACGTTCTCGGCCTTCGAGCGGGCAATGGCAACGTCGCGGGCATGGTAACGCGGAGCGATCTCCTGCTTGAACGTCGACTCGTGCTCCTCGCCTAAAACGATCAGCCCCAGGTTCGGCACGGGCGCGAAAATCGCACTGCGGGCGCCCACCACAACCTCGATGTTGCCCTCGGCGATCTGCTGCCAGTGCCAATGCCGCTCGGCGTCGGTCAGATGGCTATGCAAGACGGCTACGCGCGAAAAGCGTGCTTGAAAACGGGCCAGAGTTTGTGGAGTGAGGCTGATTTCCGGCACCAAAACAATCGCCTGCCGCCCGAAGCCCACGATTTCCTGAATGGCCTGGATGTAAACTTCCGTCTTGCCGCTGCCGGTCACGCCGTGGACCAGCAGCGTTTTGTGATGCCGCGATTCGAGCGTTTCCAGTATCGCGTCGAGCACTTTCTGCTGATCGGGGTTGAGTGTCAAATTCTCCTCGGGCGCAACCGTCGATTCGGCAACCTTGCCCGTATATACTCGCCCTGCCCGCGCGGTTATCAGGCCCTTGCCGCGTAGCGTTGTGACCGGCGCTTGCGTGCAGCCCGCCATTCGTGCAAGCTGCGCCGGTGTCATCGGACCGCCGAACTCGCTCAAAACCTTCATCACCTTGGCCTGCTTCGGCGAAAGCTTGGCCGACTTCATCCGCTCTTGCAGATCGTCGGCGGGCAAAAGCAGCGTGGTCTTGCGGGTGCCGGCCTTCATACGCACGCCGGCCGGAACCACGGCCTTGAGAACCTGCGGCAACTCGCAAAGATACTGCTCGGCGATCCACTCCGTCAGTCGCAACATCGACGGCGACAAAAGGCTCTTTTTGTCGATTATGCTCTCGATTGCCTTGAGACGCCGACCGGCCGGCTTGGACTCCAGGCGAATGCAATATCCGTCCAGGCGGCGGTTACCCCGGCCCAAGGGCACATTTACCCGTCGCCCCGGTTCGAGCAGGTCTTGCAAATGCTCGGGCACGCTATAGTCGAACTCACCCATCGGCCCGGTCGGAAAAACAACCGTGGCAACAACCTGCGCTACGCGGTCGTCCAAATCCCAAGGCGCCGGATCATCCTCAAACAAACTAGGCTGATGATCCATTTTTGTATTATTTGTGTTGTATAGAAGTAGGGTGCGTCCGCGACGCACCGGAATCTCTCTACTGGTGCGTCGCGGACGCACCCTACAAACCTACTTGCCGAAAATCGCCTTCATGCAAATCTGCGACCAGGTTTCGAATCCGTCCAGGTCGTTGAGAATGTCGCCCACGGGACGGAAGCCGCATTCGATAATCTCGCTCTCGCGGGGATTCACGGCCGGACGCTCGACGTCGAACACATAGACCATGCCCAGGTGAACGCTTCCGACAGGCGTTTCGTCGTCGTTGATCATGCCCACGCAACTCGCCTCGTAGGGCGTGTCGATTTCAACCTCTTCCTCGAGTTCGCGACGCATGCCCTCTTCGAAAACGCCGTTGGTCGGCGTGTCGGCGTCGGAAACGTCGCTATCGGAAACGTGTCCGCCGATGCCCACGCTTTTCTTGCTATGCAGGCGTCCCTCGCCTTGGCCTTTGCCGCGGGTATATTGAAAAACCGTTTCGGCTCCCGACTCGTCGCGATGGCGGAAAATTACATATGGGATTAACTGCTTGAAACCCGGATCATTTTCGACCTTGTCCCGCGGGCGAAAACTCACATGCGCGGGATTGAGCAGTTCTTCTAAATAACCGTCCACATCGCTGGAAAAGCCCTGAAAATGACCAAGTTGATGGAAAACCTCGGTCGGAACAACTAATACTCGCTCGACAAGCGTCTCAGACACTGCGCATACTCCCTTGCTTAACTATTTTTCGTCGTCAACGTCAGGCACCGGTCGCAAGCGACCGGGCTAAACTGCTGCGACAATTCTAGCAGGGGAGCACACATTCTTGAAGCTGTGCTGTGCAACGGCAAGAGGCATGCGATGCTGCCTAAATCCCCCATGCTTCCCAGCTTACAGCACGATCATCGTGTCGCCATAGCTATAGAACCGATACTCCTCACGCACCGCTTCCTCGTAGGCCCGACGGATCAGATCATCACCGCCAAACGTCCGTATCAGAATCAGAAGAGTGGTTTTCGGTAAATGAAAATTCGTCATCAGCACATCAACCGCCCGGAAGCTATACGGTGGGCGGATAAACAGGTCGGTATGGCCGCTAAAGGGGCGTAGCTCCCACCCGTCGCCCGACTCGTTCTTTTGGGCGGCCGTTTCCAGCAATCGTGTCGAAGTCGTGCCTACGGCTACGATTCGCCCACCCGCCTGCCGGCAAGTGTTAATCGTCTGGGCCGTTTCCTCGTCAATACACCCCCATTCCGAATGCATATTGTGCTCGGACAAAACATCGCTGGATATGGGCCGAAATGTGCCGGCCCCCACGTGCAATGTCAGTCGGCAAAGCGTCGTGCCCTGCTCCTTGATCTTACGCAACAGCCGTTCGGTAAAATGTAAACCTGCGGTCGGCGCCGCTACGGCGCCCGGCGTGCGGGCAAAAATCGTTTGATAGCTCTTTCGATCCGCATCAACCATTTCGCCCTTGCGGATGTACGGCGGCAACGGAACCCGGCCGACCCTTTCGAGCAACGTTAACATGTCCTCGTGAGACTCGGGTTTAACTGCCCAGCATCCCTCATCCAGCTTGTTTACCAGGCGTAGCCGCGCATCGTCGTGGCCATCAGCATCGACCAGCGTGACCGACTCACCGGCCGTGAGTTTGCCACGGGTCTTGCCCATCACGCGCCAAAACCCCTTTTCGTCGGCATCGAGAAAAAGGCCCTCCCAACGGCCGCCGGTTTCGGTTCGATATCCCACCAGGCGGGCTGGAATCACCTTCGTGTCGTTAAGTACCAGGCAATCGGCCGGGCCGATAATTTCCGGCAAATCGCGAACGTGGCGATGTTCGATCGTTTGCTGACGCCGGTCGACCACCAAAAGCCGCGCATCCTCGCGGCAATTCAACGGTGCCTGGGCCACCAATTCCTTGGGTAACTCATAATCGTATTGTTCAAGCTCCGACATTCCGCGAGACTTACTCCTTTGTTACAGCGTCGAAGCGGCAGACTTCGAAACAACGGCCACATTTGATGCAACTTGCCTGGTCGATGACGTGTGGTTTTTTGCGTTCGCTGGCGATGCAATTGACCGGACAATTTCTCGCGCAGGCCGTGCAGCCAATGCACTTCTCTTTGTCGATTTCGTAGCGGATCAAGGCCGTGCATTTTTTGGCCGGGCAACGCTTATCAACAACGTGTGCCATGAACTCTTCGCGGAAATGTTCCAGCGTGCTCAGCACCGGATTGGGGGCCGTTTTACCCAGGCCGCAAAGCGAGGCCTTTTGAGCCAGTCGCGCCAGCCGTTCGAGCCGCTCGACGTCTTCTTCGGTGCCTCGGCCTTCGGTAATCTTTGTAATAATCTCCAGCATCCGCGTGGTGCCTTCGCGACAGGGCGTACACTTCCCGCACGATTCGTCTTGTGAAAAAACCAAGAAGAATTTGGCGATGTCGACCATGCAATCGTCTT
>CAZISU010000817.1:0-3701 GCA_964541935.1 uncultured Planctomycetaceae bacterium
CATCTTTGCCGGCCGCGTTCCGTTGATCGTGCTGCTTACGCTCTTGGCCATCTTTGCATTCAAAGAGTACGCTCGCGCAACGGGACTGTATCGCGATTGGCTGATGACCGCAGCAGTTTATCTGGGCATCGTCGCCATGGGGGCGGTTTCGGTGATGTACGACCCGACGTTAAACGTGCCGGGATGGTATGGCCTGTTTTCGATTCTTCCGGCCTATGTGATTGCCGTGATCTTTTTCATCCCGATTCTGCGCAACCGGGCCAAAGGCCAACTGCAAATGATGTCGCTGGCCATTGTGGGGTTTCTTTACATCGGCTGGATGTTCGGCCACTTGGCTTTTCTGGCGAATGCCAAGAATGCCTATGGTTATCTGCTCTATCTGATTCTTGCCGTGGAAGTAAATGATGTGGCGGCCTTTACCTTCGGCAAACTCTTTGGCCGCCATCCGTTGCGGAGCAACATCAGCCCCAAGAAAACCTGGGAAGGATCTCTGGGGGCGTTGGGCGTGTCGATGGCGCTGCCCTGGCTGCTGCGATTCTCATTCCCCCACTTCGGCACCCTGGAGCTGATCCTCACCGGCTTGATCGTGGGCATCACCGGTCAGTTGGGCGACCTCTCGATGAGCGTCATCAAGCGAGACCTGGGCGTCAAGGACATGGGCGCATTGATTCGTGGGCACGGTGGGATTCTCGACCGCATCGACAGCCTGATCTATGTAGCACCGCTATTCTTTCACATGGTGCGCTGGTTTCACGAGTTTTAATAGGCGTGTTATATTTCGCCGGCGGTTTCGCCTAAGTTGTTAGAAGAATAGGTAGGAGTGTGGCGATGACAGACGAACCCTGGCAATATGACACGTCGGAAAACCTCGAAAAGACCCTCGTCCAGCGGCTGCGGGACTTTCCCCGCGAGCCCGATCTGCTGGTATATTCGGCCCGAGTGGTGATGGCCACATTGCTTCGCGTCTGGCTGCGGATTTATCACCGTCTTGAAATCGTGGGCCGAGAAAACTTGCCTCGCGAGGGCTCGTTTGTGCTGGTGGCCAACCATAACAGCCATCTGGATACGCTGGCGATTCTCTCGGCCATGCCTATCCACAAACTCCATCGCGTGTTTCCCGCCGCGGCCCAGGATTTCTTTTTTGTCAGCGTTCCACGCCTAGCCGTGGCGGCCGTCATGGTCAACGCCTTGCCCTTCAGCCGTAAAGACAATATCCGCCAGAGCCTTACAATCTGTAAACGTTTGTTAGAAAACTCCGGCAATACCCTGCTTTTGTTCCCTGAGGGAACACGCAGCACGACCGGCGAACTCGGCGAGTTCAAGTCGGGCATCGGACTAATGTTGGCCGGCACCCAGGTGCCGATTATTCCCTGTTACCTGGACGGCACATACCGGGCTTGGCCAAAGGGAAGCTACTTCCCCCGGCCCCGCCGTGTACGGCTTGTGATTGGAAAAAGCCGCAGCTACGATCATCTCCGCCGCGGAAAAAAATCGGCCATCGAGATCAGCCGTGATCTCCGTGAGGCGATCGAGGCGTTGTCTTCAGAGGCTCCGTCTTCAGAGACTCCGGCCGCAAGCAACTCCATACCCGCATCCTGATCCCCGTACAACGACCCACAATTCAAGGAAACCTATCATGAACGAACCACAAGCATTGCCGACAGATACAGGTTCCAACTTCGAGGCTTCCGAGCATACCATGAAGCTCGACGACGGAACCGAGCTATTCTATCGGGCCTGGCTGCCCGAGACGCCGACCGAAAAGTCGCTCATAATTTTCCATCGCGGACACGAGCACTCCGGCAGGGTCCAGGATATCGTGGAGGCTCTTGGTCTGCGGGACGTGGCCGTTTTTGCATGGGACGCCCGTGGACATGGCCGCACGCCCGGTGAACGCGGCTACGCCTCCGATTTCGCCACATTAGTGAAAGACATGGACTGCCTCGTTCGCCATATTTCGCAAACCTACAGCATGCATCCGGAAAACATGGTCGTACTGGGGCAAAGTGTGGGCGCGGTCATGGTGGCCACCTGGGTTCACGACTACGCTCCCCGCATCCGGGCCATGATCCTGGCCGCCCCTGCCTTGAAAATAAAACTCTACGTGCCGCTGGCCATCCCCGGACTACGGCTCTTATTGAAAATACGCAAGGATCGCAAGACGTTCATCAAGAGCTACGTTAAAGCCACCATGCTCACCCACGACCCGCAACAGGCTCGGCGCTATGAAGAGGATTCGCTGATTGCCCGAGAGATTGCCGCGAATGTACTGGTCGACTTGCATGACACGGCCGCGCGGCTGGTGGACGACGCCGGGGCCATCCGCACGCCGACCTTGCTGCTAGCCGCAGGATCGGATTGGGTTGTGGATACCGGCCCACAACGAAAACTCTTCGACAGGCTCGGCGCGCCCATCAAGCGGATGAAGGTCTTCCCCGGCATGTACCACGACCTCATGCATGAAAAAGACCGTCATCTGGTGATCGACGAATGCCGTCAGTTTATCGAGGAGGCGTTCCAACGCGATGAGCCCCGGCCCGCCTTGCTGGACGCCGATCGCTATGGCCATACCCGCAACGAATATGACCGGCTTACCGAATCGTTGCCCTGGCACTCGCCGAGTGGATTCAATTTTCGCCTCCAGCGTCTCGCAATGCGAACGGTGGGACGGCTCAGCCGCGGCGTGCGTCTCGGTTGTCGCACCGGTTTCGACTCGGGCAAGACGCTCGACTACGTCTACGAGAACCGGCCGCAGGGATCTTTGCTGTTGGGTAAGTGGATCGATCAGTCATATCTCAATAGCATCGGTTGGCGGGGCATCCGCCAGCGACGCGAGAACCTGGAAAAATTATTGAGCGAAGCGATCCAGCGCATTCGGGCCGAGGAACAGCCGGTAAAGTTGCTGGACATCGCCGCCGGGCCGGGCCGCTACATTCTCGAAACGCTCGGTCGTCTGGCCGGCGACGACTTGTCGGCCCTCTTGCGCGACAACGTGGAGCCCAACCTGAATGCCGGCCGCAAACTCGCCGCGAAGATGGGCCTGGAAAAGGTGACATTTCAGCTTGGCGACGCCTTCGACGAGGATTCGCTGGCCGCAATCCAACCCTCGCCCAATGTGGCAGTGGTTTCAGGGCTATACGAGCTTTTTCCAGACAACACTCCGGTGCGACGTTCGCTTAGAGGCCTGGCAAACGCCGTGGAGCCCGGCGGGTATCTTGTTTACACCTGCCAGCCCTGGCACCCGCAGGTGGAGATGATCGCCCGAGTGCTCAGCAACCGCGAGGGCGTCCCCTGGATCATGCGACGACGCACGCAGGAGGAAATGGACGACTTGGTCAACGAGGCGGGATTCGAGAAAATTTCAGAGGAGATTGATTCATGGGGAATCTTTACAGTATCACTGGCACGTCGCGCCAACTGATGATCCGCGCAGGCATTGCCTCCGTGTCGCTGTCTCTGCTATTTATGATAGTTTATAGCAGCACTAATTGGCTAACCTCGCAGCGCACGGATGTCGGCACGTGGTATTATGAGTGGGAACGATTCATTCCCTTCGTACCGCTGATGGTCATCCCCTATATGTCGATCGATCTGTTCTTTGTCGCGGCGCCTTTTCTGTGCCGCGACGAACGCGAACTGGCGACCTTCAGCCGTCGTATTATTCTGGTCATTCTTTTGGCGGGCACCTGCTTTCTGATAAT
>CAZISU010000818.1:0-3694 GCA_964541935.1 uncultured Planctomycetaceae bacterium
CGCCCAGCGCGAGGGCGAAGCCTAGCTCTTGCATGGCTCGTAGCGTGCCGGTGGCCATCGAGGCGAATGTGCCGGCCATGATTACGCCGCAGGAGGTTATGATGCCGCCGGTGCAAACCAATGCCAGACGCAGGCCACTCATGGGGCCGTGGCGGCGTTGCTCCTCGACCACGCGTGTGGCCAGGTAGATGTTGTAGTCTTCGCCCACGGCAATGAGGATCACGAACAGGAAGATGGGCACCTTCCAGTCTAGCCCCAGGTACGATTGGCCGTGCAGCCACATGAAGAAAAGCTCGCTGGTGCCGATGGTTACGTAGTAGCCTAACAGCACCGAGAGGATCAAGAAAATGCACACCAAGGGCCGCCGTAAGAGCACGATCAGAATTGTCAAAACGGCGATGACCACCAAAATCTGGATGCGGAAGCGGTCCGACTCGGTAACGACCTCGAGGTCGCGGATACCGGATGTCGTGCCCACCATGTCAAACTTTGTGTCGAACCAGGCCGAGGCTTCGTCTTCCGCCTTTTCCAGCAGAAGATCTTCTACTTGGGTCAACAGGCGGATGCTCTCTTGCGAGAAGGGGTTGTAGGGAAAGACTAACTCCAGACGCGTGACCTTGCCATCAAGCAACGGCGTCTGACTGACGAAATTGGCTTTGACCTGTGGGTTTTGCAAGGCAGCAATTTTACGTCGCCCGGCGGGCGTCAAGGGGCTGCGACTGCCCGGCCGGTCGCCCATGGGCTCGGTCAGGCTGCGCACACTGAGGATGGGGTTGACCGCGTTCCCCTCGCTGTCGACGTATTCAAATTCGGTTAGTTCTTTAGTGAGCAGCGCCAATTTGCGACGCCCGGCCTTGTCGTCAAAGTTGGTTTGCGGATTGAAAGCCACGACGGTGACCGGCGAGGCTTGGTCGGCCGGAAAGTAGTCCCACAAGAGCCGCGCGCCGCGAACGCTGGGGCGATTGGGTTGCAACTCGCTCATCAGATCGTAGGTCACCGGCACCGTCAGCCGCGGACCTTCGCTAACCGAACGCCCGGCCAGCAGGTCGCCCACCAGCACCCGCACCGGCCGCGTGATGGGCAGCATGACCAACAGGCTCACGACCAGGACCAGGCCCGGCCGCGCCGTGACCACGTCGGCCAGCCGTTGCCAGAACAGTCCGAAACGCGGCGACGAAGCGTCCAGCGTCTCGCTCGAACTCCGCTCGCTCGAACTCCGCGGCAAACCTTTATTATTGCGACCGTCGGCATGTGACGGTATGGTTGCGAAGGGCCAAAACACTAATGATCCCAGTCCGCACAACAGGGCTGGCGCCAACGTGACACAAGCCGTCAGGGCCACGCACAGGCACAACGCAATCGCCGGTCCGGAGTTGCTGAACTTGCCGAAATCGGCGAAGACCATCATGCCCAGCCCAAAGATGGTGGTCAGCGCACTGGCCGCCAGTGCGCTGCCAACTTGGCCCAACGCCTTGGCCATGGCCGGCTGAGGCGCCAGGCCCGCTAGTAATTCTTCCTTGTAACGAGCGATCAGAAATAGGCAATAGTCCGTGCCGGCGCCGAAGAGGATTACGATCACGAAAATCTTCGTTGTGCGAAAGATTTTGAAATCGATCCAATCCACATACGTGCTCAGGTGCGTTATCGAAGCCACCACATCGGTAGCCACGAACACCGATGCACCGATGGCCACCAGCGGCACCATCACCAGCCCAGGCGCCCGATAGACCAACAGCAAGATCACAACCACCAGGCATACGGTCGTTAACTCCGTGCTCTTAATGCTCTCTTCGGACGAGAAGAGTATGTCGGAACCGATGGCCGCCGATCCCGACACGCCCAACGTCAGATCTTGTGGGAAACCATCCGCTGCCCGCTCGTCGGCCAAAATGCCGTGAATGCGTCGCAGCAGTTGCATGTTGTCGATGGCCATGAACTCGTTGCGAAGCCGCAAGACCAGCAGCGCCGCCTGGCCGTTGTCGCCGGGCGGGCTGACGAGCTTCTCCCCGATGATCGGCGTCTGGTAATCCCAAACCGCGGCAATCGGATCGTCGCGGTCGTCGCTGGCCGGGAAGGCCTCGATAAAGCGGTCCATGATCGCATAGTCGGCCTCCGTAAGTTCGCCCTGAGAACGGGCCACGACAATTGCCACCTGGCTCTTGGAATAGTTGTCGGGAAAGGCCTCTTCCAGCAGCTTCTCGCCCCGCACGCTGGTCATACGTTCGGGTAAATAGGCAAAGTCACCGTCGTGGGTAACATCGTCCCAACGAGGCGCTACCATATGTAGCCCCGCGGCAAGCACAAGCCAGATAATTAGTACAAGCACCCAATGTCGTGAAACAAAGGCGCCCAGACGGTTAAAATTCACTAGACGATTAATATTCAAGGTTGTGAAAGAGTTCCCGGTCCTTCCCCATCCCTCTGATCCTACCAGATCGTAGGGCTATGCCAAGGGACGTTTTCAGACGCAGGAGGGACACTGCCCGCAAAGTTTACCTAGTCGATAAAGTCAACTCTTACACACAGGGCAATCTACCTGATCGCGGAGCGTCGACACATCCACCTGGCGGATGCGGCCGTCCCAAAGCTCCACCACGGTAAGCTGCCGGCTGATGGCGGTGATGTTGCCGCTGAGGATTTTGATAGCTTCGATGGCTTCGATCGAGGCGATCACACCCACGATGGGGCGCAGGATGCCATTAGTTTCGCAAGTGGGCGTGCTGCCAACCGGCGGGCAATCGGGCATGAGGCACCGCAAGCAGGCCGTCTTGCCGGGGATGATCGTCATGGTTTGCCCCTCGGCGCCCACACACCCGCCATATACCCAGGGCAATCCCGTTTTGACGATGTGATCGTTCATGATATAGCGGGCCGCGAAGTTATCCACCCCGTCAACAACAACATCCATATCGCGGCAGAGTTCGGCAACGTTGCTTTCGTCCAGCCGGGCGACGATCGGCTCGATCTCCACGTGCGAATTTATGCGCCGCAAACGCTCAGCCGCGGCGCTGACCTTGTGTCGTCGCTGCCGTGCGTCTTCCTCGTCGAAGAGCATTTGCCGTTGCAAGTTGTGGGTCTCGACAATGTCGGGATCGACGATGCGGATCTTGCCCACACCGGCTCGCACGAGCGTATCGGCGACCACGCCCCCCAAGGCCCCGCAGCCATAGACCAAGGCTCGACCGGCATGCAAGCGATCCTGTCCGGCTTGTCCCAATGGACCATAGGTAACCTGGCGAAGATAGCGATCCGGCCTCGCCGGCGTGTTGTTGTCCGTTGTATCGTTTTTTTGCATTAGTATGCCCTTGTTTGCAGCGGGTACCGGGTAGCCCCGATAGCTTGTCTATCTGGGCGGCGTCAGCCGCAAGAGGAAGAGATTTTCCGTAGCCACGATTGTCTGCAATTTAGACCTCTTGTGCCTGCGGCACCCCGATAGACAAGCTATCGGGGCTACCCTGCTGTCCTCTGTCCTCTCAAACCCTACTCCTACTCATCGTCCTCTTCCTCTTCGACCTCATCCTCGGCCAGTATATCCGAGAGGAATTCGGCTGTCACGGATTCTTTTTGGCGGCAAACTTTTTCGGGTGTCCCTTGCCCGACGACTCGACCGCCTTCGTCCGATGCGCCGGGGCCGAGATCGATGATATAGGGCCGTTTTCATCATTTGCAGATTGTGTTCTACCACGATCAGCGA
>CAZISU010000819.1:0-3693 GCA_964541935.1 uncultured Planctomycetaceae bacterium
TGCCTACTACTGACAACTGTATTATCGATCGACTCTGGCTACGACACCTTCTTCCCGTGGCTGACAAACGCAGTTTTGGCACTCGGGATCGTACTCCTCCTCACACGCGTCGGATTGGTTGCCGTGATCCTGGGCCATTTTGTCAGTTCCCTGATCCTGGCCAACCCCATCACGTCGGATTTAAGCGCCTGGTATTCCGCCGCCAGCAATTTCACCGTAACGCTCGTAGCCATGCTACTGATCTACGGTTTTTACCTGTCCCTGCCGGGCCGACGCAGTCGTCCGTTAGGCAAGCATTGGTAGCAAGCAGCATCCCAACAGATACTCACTCGCCGCGCTAACAGGTCAACGGCAGCAGATCATTCCGGCTCGCATCCGAGTTCCTTTGCCCTCGCGAAGTCGGCTTCAGCCTTGGCTTGATCACCTTTTTCCTCGTAGGCTACGCCCCGGTTGTAGTAAGCTTCGGCGTCTTTCGGGTTGAGCTGGATGGCTTCGGTGAAGTCGGCGATGGCCTTCTTGGGTTTACCCTTGTCGCGACCGTAGGCGAGTCCCCGGTTGTTGTAGGCCTCAACAAAGTTCGGATCTTGCCGTATGGCTTTGGTGTAGTCGGTAATGGCCTTGTTGGATTCGCCCTTATCGTCGTAGGCTACGCCCCGGTTGTAGTAGGCTTCTGCACATTCCGGGTCAAGCCGGATGGCTTCGGTGAGGTCGGCGATGGCCTTGTCGGATTCTCCCTTGTCGCAGTAGACGAAGCCCCGGTTGTAGAAGGTTTTAGCACATTCCGGGGCGAGTCGAATGGCTTCGGTGAAGTCGGCGATGGCCTTGTCGAGTTCGCCCTTGGCGTCGTAGACGAGGCCCCGGTTGTGGTAGGCTTTGGCGTCGTTCTGGTTGAGTCGTATGGCTTTGGTGTAGTCTGCGATGGCTTTATCGGGTTCACCCTTTTTGTCATGGACGAAACCCCGGTTGTAGTAGGCTTCTGCACATTCCGGGTCAAGTCGGATGGCTTCGGTGAGGTCGGTGATGGCCTTGTCGGATTCTCCCTTGTTGCAGTAGACGATGCTCCGTTTGTAGAAGGTTTCAGCACATTCCGGGGCGAGCCGAATGGCTTCGTTGAAGTCGGCGATAGCTTTGTCGGGTTCGCCCTTGTCGTAGTAGACGATGCCCCGGTTGCAGTAAGCTTCGACGAGTTCCGGGTTCAGGCGGATGGCCTCAGAAAAACGTGCTATCGCTTGGCCGCAATCATCGCGGTTCATCGCATCAACACCCTGATTGAACGCCTCAATAGCACGTTGCTCAACTGAGAGAGGCATCGGAATGAGAGTTGTTGCAAATCCAAGTATCAGCCCACATACCATAACGAGAGTCGGAACCTTGGCTCTATCCCATCTAACAAACACGTAGGAAATCAGGGAGACTCCAGTGAGAAACAGAATGGGGTCCGCAAAGGCACCATCCTTGAAGCCTCTGACGTGAAGCCAAATCAAGGAGCCGAGACAAATGAACGCCAGGAGCAATCCCAAAGAACCCATTGTCCACCTCCGAGCCTTCCGAGGCCCACAATCAGAAAGGGCAAGCAAACCAAACGGCAACACGTCCGACTTCCAGTCTTCGACCGGTGGGAATAGCTTATGGACATGCCCCCGGGATATGAAAGGCGATAAATCAGTATAGCAGGTCCATGTTACTCCGCATACGAAGGTTTGTCGGCAATCATCATTAATAGAGAAGAGGAACCCGTACTTACCGGAATGTGCTTGCTCAGGTATGACGCAATGTCCGCGCTTGTAAGCTCGCCCCGCATCCACGGATCCGCCCATCGAGGGGAATTGTCGCCGAAAACGAGAGCGTTGATCGCGTCGAGAGACTCCCTTCCAAGAATCTCAAAATACCGCCCGCTGCACAGCGTCCCGTCGAAGTCGAAAATGACGCTGTTGATTTCCTGCGGGTTAATCATGTCACTCCCGTAGATCGCTAAAACTAGCTGCGTCCCTGTTTCAATTTCCCCAATTCCCCGAGCGATAATGGATTATCTAAGCTCGGTTGGTTGAACTGTCCACCTCGCAGTGGCTTGTATAAAAAATTAGAGGTGTTTCTTAAAACCCTACGTATCGAAATGCTGGTGCGTAGAAATGTCGAAAAACCCCTACCCAGTCAGTGCCACCCATAGTCACTTCTTACCAGTGGCACCTGGCGTAGTGTTCTGGCGGTTTCGTTCATGAAGGTCACAATCTGGTCAGAGGCGGGTTACTGTCTATAATTTCGCCCTTATCCGACACCGTCAAATAATACGACAGCCCAATGTGGGGAGCAATAGTTACGGAGAGGTTTTTATCCGGCTCAGACTGCTGCCAGATGTTAACACGGTACTTACTGCCGTGGTGCAGAGAAACCTCCACACGGTCTAGCCGGGGCGGTTTGCCGATCTTCGCCAACACCTGGGACTTGATCCGTTCCCCGTGGTTCGCCTCCGGAGGCTGTTTCAACGGCGCAGCTTCGTCCTTGTTCGTGGGGGGTTTCTCAACCTTTGCCATTATTTATTCTTCTTGTCTTGTTTCAATTTCCGTTTTTCCTTTGGACTAAGCAAGGCCTTTTTTTGCTGTTCCCTTTTGCCTTTGTCTTTACTTCCCTTATCACCCATGACTGTTTCTCCCATGGTTAAAAACAAATGTTACTCGTAGTTTCGTCAGGCCGGCTTAACGTTTTCGGCACATGGCCCTTTCTGTCCGCGTCCTTCGGTATATGACACTCGTTGTCCTTCTTGGAGTTCGTCGAATTCCACCCCTTCGAGACTTGACGAGTGAAAAAACAGGTCCTTGGCGCTACCGGTGTCGATAAAGCCAAAGCCCTTGTCGGTAAGTCGCTTGATGTTGCCTTCTGGCATTTGTTCAATTCCTTAAAAAATGTCCTGCAGCGTTGCCCGTAAACACCGTGTTCAGGCTACTCCACTGCAATCGCGTCATTCTATCGGATGGGTTGGCTGCGTCAACTAGAAGCAGCCGATGGCACGTCGAGTAAACTACCCTCCCCACCGTCTCGCCGTGCCTTCAACGAGCGATCGGGACGTTTCTATTCTTCGTTTCTATCCTTCGGTGGCCAAAGGATTGACAATATCTGGATCGCTGCTATTGTTCGTCTCATCATCATCCTTTTTCCTCTGACGGCGTTTTCTCTTTTCCTCAGCTTTTCGCTTTTTTTCCATCTCTCGCTGAACTTTAAGAAACGTGTTTCGATCTTTTGACATGAATTCTTTCTTGGGTTTCGGTTTGATGTAGTCCAGTCACGCCGGGTCCGCCATTAAGTTCACTTCTGGAATAGCAGCCAACAGTTTTTCGAGCCCGCGACGTGACATCAGGGAGCCGTACTCTACACGAAAAGAGCAACACGAGGAACCGTGTTCATCGTTTATAGGTTCGGCGGTCTTGAAAATGAAGGATTGACCGAGGCGATCGAGTAGCCACTGGGCATTCCTGCTGCCATCGACTCGCACCCGATAGTTGCTTCCCAAAGGACGGATCCACACACTAAATGCGTTCATTATCTCGCTCCAAATTGGTTCATACACGCTAAAAATGCTCCGCTGCTTGCTTCTAAATTGTCCAAGTCGCAACTCTTTTCGGTTGAATTATCGTGTATCTTCCATGCGTTCCCTCTCGGATCGAAACGGCATTCCATCGATCAGTTAGTAACGCTCTG
>CAZISU010000820.1:0-3681 GCA_964541935.1 uncultured Planctomycetaceae bacterium
ACATCCGCTTCGTGGCCGTCGAGCCGCGATCCTGCCCGACCATGAGCCGCGGTTCGTACAACTACGACTTCGGCGACACAACGATGCTTACGCCGCTGTTGAAAATGCTTACGCTGGGCCACACTTTCGTTCCCCCGGGCATCCACGCCGGCGGGCTGCGTTACCACGGCATGTCGCCGATGGTCAGCCTGTGTGCCAAGATGGGAATCGTCGAAGCGGCCGCTTATCACCAGTTGGAATGCTTTGCAGCCGCGCAGCTCTTCGCCAAGACCGAAGGCATTATCCCCGCGCCGGAAACGTCGCACGCCATCCGCGCCACCATCGTCGAGGCCGAGAAGTGCCGCGAGTCGGGCGAAGAGAAGTGCATCGTCATGAGCTTCTCGGGACACGGCATGTGCGACCTAGGCGCCTACGACCGCTATTTCGCCGGCGAGTTGGACGACCACAGCTACGCCGAAGAAGCACTAACCAAATCCATGGCCGATCTGCCGCAGGTCGACTAAGCAAACTGTTAGCTCGTGTAGGCCGGGTTGTAACCCGGCGTTGAAGCCCAATACACGCAGCAAATGCCGGGTTACAACCCGGCCTACGGTGTTTCGCAAACAAAAAGGCGTTGGAAGTATCACGATGTGATGCTTCCGACGCCTTTGTTTTTTTGTGCCCGGCAATGAAACTACTTGCGTCGTTCCCACCCCAGCAATCCTCCCAGCCACAACCCCAGCAATCCGAAAATCCCCGACGGCTCGGGAACGGCCTGATCTACACTAGCTCTTTGCCAGTTCGCAGCCAACTCCTTTTGCAAACTATTGATCTCTTTTCACCCTATCGGGCGAAAAGGCAGGCAGACAAATTCTTCAATCCGCTTAGGCGGCGTGCCGGCAGCTTGAACGATTGTAGGCCTGTCAATTAATGTCGCCATCCATCTTTCCTATTAGCGTTGATTAGCGGAGATTAGTGTTCCTCCGACCTTGATTAGGATTTAACTGCAACTTCGAAAGTTGTCAGGATGGGGTGAAACGAGGATTGTAGAGAAAATTTCTCTAAGTATAACTCGGTTGCTTCTTTCAGGTTCGCAAGGGCTTCCTCGATGGTCTCGCCCTGGCTGGCCGTGCCGGTTTCGGAACATTCGGACACGTAGAGATCGTCTTGCTTGCGAATTATTGCAGTGAATATTTGTGTCATTTTGCCTTCGGCAGTTTTTCCCTTAAGGACATCGCTTTGCGACTGATTTCTTCAATGCTCAAACCTTCATCCATTTCCCGACGCCATTTCGTGTAATCGAACGTCTCCCTCTGAATAAGCGCAATAAACCGTTCGGCTTCAACGTCTCCAAGATGCTGGGCCAGTACTTGGATTCCCTTGATTTTAATTTCTGTATTGGAAATCATTATTGTAGCTTTTTGGATAAACCTTTTTGTCAGTGGCGCCCGGCGTAAAAACGCTGATGAGCAGACATGGCTATTTGCGGTTGCTTGAATCTGGCATGTCTGGTTTGTCCTTGATGCTGTTATGTATAGCTTTCTCGTGATCCCGTGCTATATTGTCTGGAATGCGAGACCATACTAGCTTGTCGGATCCAGCGTTTTTGAGTTCTTTGTCAAGTGCTTCGGCAAAATCTTGAATGGCTTTGGGGTAGTGGTTGTCGAAGTACACACTTTTCTCTTGTTTGCCTTGGACGAGCCAGAAGATCCACTGCGTGCCGTCGTCGATATTAGCGTGATAGGCTCGATCCATTTCGATTATTCGTAGATCGAGAATTGTTTGAGCAATTCGTCGGGACGTCTCGGAATCGATGGTGAGCGTTGCGGTATCCGAATAATGATAGACCTCATTATTCTTATGCTCTATCTCCAGGAGATGCAGCTTAACGGTCCCCGTTTCATTAAGTGCGACCGTGTTTAGACCGTGCCATACACTGCCTCGCCCAAACTCAAGCCGATACGGCTTTTGTGGATCAAACTGTATCGGTGGGCGAGAGTCCGGTACACTAGACGATAGGGGATGATCTATGGTAATTGGGGCCGATTGTTTGATGTATTCTTTTTGAAAGTTAGAAGTTTCGAGGTAAACTGCTGCGAATATGAGGAAAATTGAATCGATGGCTAGTATGGCGATGCTGGCGCGAGTGGTAGTGACATATTTGTAAAACATTGCTTGATATGCTTTACCCGCTGTTATCTGAATATCTTTTGCCCCAGAATTACTTACGGGGGAACTGAGAAGGATTTTGTGAATCTCGGACTCCTTTGGCAAGCAGAGAAACCAAATGCAAATCGCGCAGTTGATTGCAAAAAGGACCGCGATTATTATTCTTGATAATTTCATTATTTCATCCACCAACGCCTAGATTGATCTGGATAAGATGAGGTCGATGTTTGATATCGGCTCCGCGGTTGCGATAACAGGGTAGCCCCGGTTCTTGAACCGGGGCGTCCGAAGGACGCAAGAGGCCTCTTGAAACGGTCATTCCGCCTCTTGTGACTTTCGTCACACCGGTTCGAGAACCGGTGCTACCCGCTAAAATATGTCGCATCTACCGTTAAGATAGTTCTGCCCCCTATTCGGTTCTTGACCCCTTATTCTTATGGCTTTTTGTGGCTTTTATGAATAAGGGATAAGCCTGACGCTGCTATGAAAACTAAAAAACCAAAGCTACCAATAGCCTTTGTGACATCATGTGAGCTATGGAGGTCGTATTTTGTGAATACGAGGTTGATCCATGAAAGAGTCATTAATCCTCCCAGGCATAGGAGTATAATGCCAGACATTTTCATGAGAATATATCCTATACAATTAACTTATTTTTAGGGTGATCCGTGTATCACCTATAAACTGATTCGTTGCAGCCTATTTCGACGGATGGCACTGGCTGCTTGTCAGCCAGTGCCGTTCTGAGTGGGTTTGCTAAGCCGACAAGCGGCTATAATTTTTGGAGAACTACGCTTGCTCTTCCTTATCAAACGCCGCGTCAAACGCAATATCACTAGGCGTAATCTCAATACTACGCACATAATCCACCGCCTCTTGCGCGCCTTGGTCGCGGTTCATGCCCGAGTCTTCCCATTCGACCGAAAGCGGGCCTTCGTAGCCGACGTCGTTGAGGGCGCGGATGATTTCTTCGAAGTTTACACCGCCGCGTCCCAGTGAGCGGAAGTCCCAGCCACGCTTGGGGTCGCCGAATTCTAGGTGGCTGGCGAGGATGCTGTTGCGGCCGTCTAGTTTGACGATGGCATCTTTCATGTGTACGTGGTAGATGCGGTCACCGAACTCGCGGATGAATTCGACTGGATCAACACCTTGCCAAAGAAGATGGCTGGGGTCGAAGTTGAAGCCGAACTCTTCGCGGCCGTCGAGGGCTTCGACGGCGCGTTGGGCGGTGATGATGTCGAAGGCGATTTCCGTGGGGTGAACTTCCAAGGCGAATTTCACACCGCATTCGGCGAAGACGTCGAGGATGGGGTTCCAACGCTCGGCCAGCAGCTTGAAGCCGTCGTCGATGACGCCCGACGGGATGGGCGGGTACGAGTAGAGCAGGTGCCAGATACTCGAACCGGTGAAGCCGTTGACCACGACGACGCCGAACTTCTGCGCCGCACGGGCTGTCTGCTACATCTCTTCGATCGCACGCTGGTGAACTCCTTCCGGATCGCCATCGCCCCAGATGTAATCAGGCAAAATGGC
>CAZISU010000821.1:0-3675 GCA_964541935.1 uncultured Planctomycetaceae bacterium
AATTCACCTTAAATAACCCAATTCGGCGCCTTGACAACCCAGGCCACCTCACACTTCCTACTCTCCTCCTCCATCTTCTTACGCTGCTCTTCCACCCACTTGCGATGGTCTTCCACAGTCCTCGGCCGATTGGGCATGTGACTACCAGGCCCCCCAAAGCCACGCGGTCCTCCAGGAATATTCGGCCTGGGGAAACCGCTATTACTCGGAGCGTCGCTGTTGTTATTTGTGGGCATGCCTGTTGGAATAAACCCGGGTTTTATATCAGAAGGCTTGGTAATCGGTAGTGTCGGGGGCGCAGGAAAGGCGGGTCGGCGTTGGACCGAATTATTGGGCGATGTTTGCGTACTACGATTTGTCGTATCGCTTGTACTCGGCGGAGTCGTAATAGCCAACAGTATTACCACGCTCAGTAAACCTGAAACCATATACAGCCAAGCTGCCGGTCTGAAAAATCCAAAACGACGCATAGCAAAAGCAATGGCGGTTATAATAGACACGTTGATTGCGAAGCCTATCATCAGACCAATTATAATTCCAAAATAGACAGCACTTTTTTCCGGCGGAATTGGTGGAATCGCCAGATATATCTGCGTGATGTGGAAGATTACATACGCAACGGAAACCAACGCAAACCATTTCCCCGCCGGTGAAGTGTTTGGTGCGGGTAGAGGCAACAAACCAAAAGCGGCAATCGCCAGCCCCACACCTGCCGAAATCAACCCCTCCATGCCGAACCCCGAAGAAGTCAATACAAACGACACAAGCAAGGTCACAACCACAACCGCCAGCATCAGCTTGTGCGTAGCTAAAAAACCTCGACCGAGAGTTTCACGAGTTCCGCCTTGCTTCTGCGGCTTTGGCAAAGGGTTCAACTTCGGAAGCGGCGGAAGCGTAGTGCCCGCGGCGAACGGATCGTTGCACGACGCCGCCTCGCCCGCCAAAAGTTCCTCGTCCAAAATGTTACCCAACCCAGAGCCAAGCGGTGAAGATCCTAGAATATTAGACGGCTCAGCGGGGGCAGCAACGGTGGGCGTCGGCAGAACCGGCACTTGAAAAACCTGTTGACACTTCTTGCAGCGAACCTTTTTACCCGAGAGTTTTTCCGAAAGGGGATATTCCTGCCCACAGTTGGGGCACCGCATCATTTTTGCCATTTTGATTCGCCCTACTGTTGATAATAATCCGGGGAGTTCCTAATTCGCTCGCCACCCTGCGGAAAAAACTCGCGATTATTATGTGCCTTAAGATTGGAATTTCACCAATATACACACCAGCATCACATGACGCAAACCTAGTGCGAAAATGCTAGAAAACGGCGGATAGCCC
Source organism: uncultured Planctomycetaceae bacterium (assembly GCA_964541935.1). Taxonomy (GTDB): domain Bacteria; phylum Planctomycetota; class Planctomycetia; order Pirellulales; family Thermoguttaceae; genus JAFGTN01. The sequence continues at coordinate 1,330 of CAZISU010000821.1, forward strand.
AGTTATCCGAAAACCACAGCTATTTTCCAAAAAAGGGTATTGTGTGGTTGGCGGTATTAGGTTGTTCGATCTTCAACCCGGAAACGGCAAAGGGCACCACAACGGGTTTCGAGCCCACAACGACCGTTGCCCGCAGGCCTACGTCGGCCGGTAGGCTGCCTTTTTGCGAGTCGAACGAACGGGTAATTGGACCTCCGCCCATCTGAAACGACCCACCCATGGTTTTGATGGGCTTGCCATTCTTGTCGATCAAGACGATATCGACCAGGTTTTGCTGCTTACCACTGATCTGGATCGAGACGGAATTCTCATCCCGTTTTGTCAGCTTGAGTTCAACGCCCGCCGTTTTAAGCGACGCATTGGCAATGGTCTTCTTGAGGTATGGAGCCAAGCTGGCCACAACAACTGCTTGCTGTTTGCCCCCGCTCAACAGTTCCACGCTGCCTTCGATGCGACCGGTTTTAGTGACATCGCCCTTGGGTCGCTCGAACTGCAACGCAATCAGCACACCGTCCTTGGGATGTTTGGAAAAGAACTTATTCTTGCGGTCGATTTTCACGAACCCTTGAACCGGATCTCTGCCAGGACCGATGCTTTTTTTGCATTTCATATCCGCGCCGTCAGCCGATGTGGCCTTGGTCAGCTTTAGATTACCATACGACGTGGCCTCGGCAGCCGTCTTGCCCAAGATAGAAACCTCCACTACTAGCGGCGGCGGGGGCGAGGCCCATTGGGCCGTTGTCGAAACTTTCAACCCAGCCGGCGGTTTAACCGCGGCAGAGTTTGTTGCCGCTACCGTGTCGGCCCCAGACGCTTGGGCTTGTTGTTTCATCAAAAACTTGCGGTCGACCGAACTGAGCTTAGCGATGGGAACCGCAATCACTTGGCCATCCTCTTTCCGCAGCCGCGCTTTCCCGTCAACCACCTCGACCAGTTCCGCCTGTACGGAAAACTTACCGTTCGCGCTGCTCCAGGTTCTAACCTCCGCCGGTAGCGACGAAGCAGTCAAAACAATCACCGTCACACATAAAACCAAGCGTTTCATCGCATCCCCCAGTTCGTTGTTGGATCTATCTACTTGAAAAAGTCAGAATTTTTGGCTCATCCGGTATTCGCGTCCTTTTCCAAACGAAGGAAGTACGGGTTCCTCTTCTCTATTCATGGATTACGCATCATCCAGCGGCACGCTACCTCTCCGGAAACAGAGAAGAGGAACCCGTACTTCTTTGTGTGGGCTTATGCGCATTCCAGTTCCGGATGAACCAAATTTTACTCTGTTATTACAGATCTATTCGTTGCCCGTCGTTGAAAATTTAACTTATTGCTATTCGAAAGATTCGGAACCCCACCAATATACACACCAGCTCCCCCAGATGCAAATCCCGGTCAAAGCCGCAAGCGGCAGGGCGAAACACTTTTCAATTCTCTCCCCGCAGTGCCGCCAGCGATTTTTCGTAAAACGCCTGCTCCTCTTTCAGCCCGTGCTTCTTGCAAAACGCGATTAGCTTCTCGTAGCGCTGCTGCGAGTCGACGCCCGTGGCGTAGCATAGTTTGGCCAAGCATACGGGACAGAGGGCCGTCGGCTGGCGGTCGGCTTCCGCGAGGTTGTTGCTGCCGCACATGTTGCACTCGTAGAAAATGCAATGGTGCATGGAGAACATGTGCCCCATTTCGTGCGTGGCCGTTTGCAAGGCGCGACGGAGGCAGAGTTGATAGGCGGCCTCGCTCTCGTCCGGATCGCCAAAACGATACAGCGACCATACGCCCACGCGATAGGCCAACGACGCTTGGCCGAAAACGAAGTTCCAGTCGTTGCCGGGCCACAGGTCCGAGGTGGTGAAAGCGATCGAAGCCACCGCGTCCTTGGGCAAGCGGGGAGTCAACACCTGATTCAAAACATAGACCGAGCTGATCTGCTTCATGCCCCAGCTCGGATGCGTCCGCCGCGCCTGCTTGGGAATCACGTCCAGGGACAAATCCTCGCGAACCTTAACCGGCAGCCCGAAGTAAATCTGCATGAACTCGGCCGACGTCTCGACGATGCGGCGCTGGGTTTTGTCGAATTCGCCCAACGGCTGGATGTAGATCGTGGTGCGAATTTTATCCGGACGGATGGGGTGCGAGCGAACGTATTGCCGATAGCCTTGCCCCGCCTCCTCGTGCTCGGCCAACCAATCGCCGGGTCGCGGACGACCCAGCTTCTTGTGCAAGGGCAAAAGTCTTTCGAACTTCCGCGGCAGCGGCCCGCCGTCGGGAGTCGCGGCCCCACAACCGTTATGGCCGGCAAGTAAAACCGTCAATCCGCCCACGAGCAGGGCCACAATTACGGATGCAAAGCGTGATACT
>CAZISU010000822.1:0-3672 GCA_964541935.1 uncultured Planctomycetaceae bacterium
TGTTTACCAAAAAAATGATTAGTGAGAATTAGTGGAGATTAGTGTTCCTGATGAATCGGCAAAAGGACGCTATTTTCGCTAATCTACGCTAATTACTTTACGGGTTGCTATTTCATACTCGCGGCTTGCCTATATCTACTGCGTAGTCCTATAATGTGGGATTCTCCGTAACCGCTAATTTTGCGCGACCCGACCACTTTATGGCCGCTACTGATATTCTCATTAAGGGTGCCCGAGAGCATAATCTTCGGGACGTCGACCTGATACTGCCGCGCAATCAGTTGATTTGCTTTACGGGCGTTAGCGGGTCAGGCAAGAGTTCTTTGGCTTTTGATACGCTCTATGCCGAAGGCCAACGCCGCTACGTCGAGAGCCTTTCTAGCTATGCGCGGCAGTTTTTGGGGCAGATGCCCAAGCCGGATGTGGATCTGATCTCGGGGCTGAGCCCGTCGATTTCGATCTCGCAAAAATCGACCGGGCAGAGCCCCCGCAGTACGGTGGGGACGATCACCGAGATATACGACTATTTGCGTGTGCTTTACGCGCGGGCCGGCACGGGGCATTGTCCCGAATGCGGCAAGGCGATCACGGCGCAGACCAAAGAGCAGATTTTGCAGCAGATTCAGGCTTTGCCCGAGGGCAGCAAGGTGCTGGTGCTGGCCCCGCTGATTCGGGGGCAGAAGGGCGAGTATCGCGATCTGTTCGAAGACCTTTTGAAACAAGGTTTCGTCCGTGCTCGGGTCGACGGCAACATTGTGCGTCTGGGCGACGATCTGTCCCTCGACCGCCAGATGCGCCACAACGTCGAGGTGGTTACCGACCGGCTGGCGATCGATCACAAGATTCGCGCGCGGCTGGCCGAGGCGGTCGAACTGGCGTTGAAGATGGGCGAGGGCAACCTGGTTATTGCCCCGGACAGTAGCGGCGTTGAAAACGGTGATGAAAAAAAACAAGAGTTCAACAGCGATTTGCAGCTTTCGGCCCACTACGCTTGCACGGATTGCCAGCTCAGTTTCGAGCCGCCCAGCCCGCAGTTGTTCAGCTTCAATAGTCCGCAGGGCATGTGCCCGCACTGTAGCGGCCTGGGCGAGATTTACAGTTTCGATCCCGAGCGTCTGATCCCCGACCCTTCGAAATCGTTCCAGCAGGGCTGCGTGGAGTTGGTGGGCAAGTGGCGGCAAATGGGCCGCTGGAAGCGTCACATTTATCGCGGCGTGGCCAATACTCTGGAGCATGAAAATGATCTGGAAGAGGGCACGATACTGGAGATCTCTTGGGAGGAACTCGCCCCCAAGCTGCAAGAGGCCATGCTGTGGGGCACGGGCGAGCGACACATCACCTTCACCTGGCGCGCCGGCGCGTCGGGCAAAAAGTGGGGTGGCGTGTACGAGGGCATCATCCCCAAGCTGCTCTCGCAGTATCGCAATACGAAGAACCGCATGCAGCGTCGCGCCTTGGAAAAGTACATGCGTGTGGTCGACTGCATTCACTGCCAAGGTCGGCGGCTCAATCCGCAAGCGTGTTCCGTGCGGCTGAAGACGGCATCGACGTCGGAATTGTTTGCCGAGCGCAGGGATCTCTCCTTGCCCGAGATCAGCCACCTGGCGGTTTCCGAGGCAGAAGAATTTTTTACGGGGCTCGAACTGGACGCCACCGGGCATGCAATCGCGGCCGAGGCCATCAAGGAAATCCGCGGCCGGCTGGGATTCCTCCGCGACGTGGGTTTGAACTATCTTTCGCTCGACCGCACGGCCCCCACGCTCTCGGGCGGCGAGATGCAACGTATCCGCCTGGCCGGGCAGATCGGTTGCGGGCTGGTGGGCGTTTTGTACATCCTCGACGAACCGTCCATCGGGCTGCACCCGCGCGATAACGACCGTTTGTTGGAAACCATGGCCCGTCTGCGCGACCAGGGCAACACGGTCGTGGTCGTCGAGCACGACGAGGAGACGATGCGGGCAGCCGACCATATCGTCGACTTCGGCCCCGGGCCGGGCATCCGCGGCGGCAAGGTCGTGGCCACGGGGACCGCCGACGAGATTATCAACGAGCCCAAAAGCATTACGGGCCGGTATCTGTCGGGTGAGGAGCGGATCGAGATTCCCGCCGAGCGACGCGAGGGCAACGGCGAGAATCTGGTCATCTGCGGCGCGTGTGAAAACAACCTCAAAAATGTCGACGTGGAAGTGCCGCTGGGCAAGCTGGTGTGTGTGACGGGCGTTTCCGGCTCGGGTAAAAGCTCGCTGGTGGGCAATATCCTGGTCGAAGCCCTGCGCCGCGACTTGAACTGCGGGCTGGGCGATCCGGGCTTGCACGAGCGGATTGACGGGCTGGAACACCTCGACAAGATGATCTCCATCGACCAGTCGCCCATCGGCCGCACGCCGCGCAGCAACCCGGGCACGTATATCAAGGTCTTCGACGACATCCGTCACCTTTTCACGCAACTGCCGGAATCGAAAACGCGCGGTTACAAACCGGGCCGCTTCAGCTTCAACGTGGCCGGCGGACGCTGCGAGGCCTGCGAAGGCAACGGCTCGAATCGTCTGGAGATGGACTTCCTGGCCGACGTTTGGGTGACTTGCCCCGTCTGTCGGGGGCATCGCTTTAACCGCGAAACGCTGCAAGTGCGTTTCAAGGGCAAGTCTATCGCCCAGGTGCTGGAGATGGACCTGCAAGAGGCGATCGCACATTTCGAAAACCAGCCCAAGATCCGCCACAAGCTGCAAACCCTGCACGACGTGGGCCTCGATTATCTCAAGATCGGGCAGCCCTCGCCCACGCTCTCCGGCGGCGAGGCGCAACGCATCAAGCTGGCCCGCGAGCTGGTCAAAAAAAGCACCGGCAAGACGCTATACCTGCTGGACGAACCCACCACGGGCCTGCATTTCGCCGACATCCACATGCTGCTCGAGGTGTTGCACAATTTCGTCAAAGCGGGCAACACCGTGCTGGTGGTCGAACATAACCTCGACGTGGTGAAGACGGCCGATTGGGTTATTGACCTGGGCCCCGAAGGCGGCGCCGAGGGCGGGCGGATCGTGGCCGCCGGGACGCCCGAGGAAGTTGCCAAGGTCAAGGAATCGTATACGGGCAAGGCCCTGCGTGCGATTCTCGAACAAGACGAGCGGCGTAAGAATAAGAAGACGGCCGTGCCTGTGAAAAAGGCCGCCACCAAGAGCGCCCCGCGGGCCGACTTGGCAACATCGATTATAGTGCGTGGCGCTTCGCAACATAACCTCAAGGCCGTCGACGTGGAAGTGCCGCGCGACAAAATGACCGTGTGTTGCGGGCCCAGCGGGTCGGGTAAAAGCTCGCTGGCGATGGACACGATCTATGCCGAGGGACAGCGACGCTATGTGGAAAGCCTGAGCTCATACGCGCGGCAATTCGTGGGCCAGATGCAAAAACCGAAACTGGACCACATCGAAGGCCTCTCGCCGGCCATCGCCATCGAACAGAAACATGCAGGGCAAACGCCACGCAGCACCGTGGGCACGGTGACCGAAATTTACGACTACCTGCGGATTCTCACCGCGCGGCTGGGGCAACCGTTCTGTCCGGACTGCAACACGCCCATCGGCACGCAATCGGTCGACGAGATCATCGGCAAGATCATGGCCACGCCCAGCGGATCGTGTTTGTATCTGACCGCGCCGTTGGAAGTCCAAG
>CAZISU010000823.1:0-3669 GCA_964541935.1 uncultured Planctomycetaceae bacterium
CGTTAATTGTGCGTCGGGAGCAATGGTAACGCACTGCTGCAGGGACGCGCTTAAGGCTTGATCCATGCCCGGCACCAGCGCCACCCCGCCGGTGAATACGATCGGCGCGGCTACTTGAGCACCCGCCATGACCGTCATGCGCGAGGCGATGGATGCCTGCGCGCCGGCCACAATATCTTCGGGCGTGGTTCCCATGGCCAGCAATCCGATAATTTCGGTTTCGGCGAAGACCACGCACATGCTGCTTATGATGGCCGGATCGCGGCTCTTTTGGGCCATCTCGCCCAGACAAGCCAAGCGCACACCCAATCGCGTGGCCACCACTTCCAAGAAACGGCCCGTGCCGGCGGCGCATCGATCGTTCATAATAAAGTCATGCACGCGGCCGGTGGTATCCAGTCGCAACAGCTTGCTATCCTGTCCGCCGATGTCGATTACGGTTCGCGCGCCTTGGTTGCAATGCGAAATGCCGGCCGCTTGACAAGTGATCTCGGTTATGGTCGCATCAGCCCCCTGGATAAGTTTTCTGCCGTAGCCTGTGGCGACAACGGCACGAATGTCGTCGTGTTTCAAGCCTCCCTGCTCGACCAATTCGTCCATCAACTGCCGTGCCAGGGTGTCTTGTTCGACACCTTGATCGACAACCCCCGCGGCTATGACCTCGAAACTCTCGACGTCCAACAGTACAACCTTGATGGTCCTTGACCCTGCATCTATGCCGGCACTAATCATAGTTTCCTACCATTCTTCACGGTTTCTATCAACGCTTCCAGCCGGGTACACAACGTGGGCTCCATGGAGTCGCTAAGCGGTGGCACTTCAATTTCCAAAACGGGCAAATCGAGCTCTCGCCGCACAATCTGGCCGATAATTGCTCCTTCCATGGCACAATGGCTTGCGCCGGGGATACGCGATACGATTAACGCCTCGGCACCGAACTCGCGCATATCGCGACATACGCGCCGCGCACGTTCGGCCGGCGAACCGACCATTGGATCAGACAGAGCCGAGCGCGCCAATGCTTCCAGCGGGTCGACGTTTTCGGGAATGGGGTCCAGGGTGTGCGAAAAAAGAAACTCGCTACCACAGATCCGCCCGCCGGCGTCTTCGAGCATGTTCATGACCCTCAGGTCAGCCACCGGATTGACCCAAAACACACGCACCGCGTCGTTCGACAAAAGTCCGACACCCGCACCAATGCGGCGCTGGACTTCCGCTAGCAGGTCATCGAGCACGCCCAGGCATTCGTTTTGATCCGAGCAAAAATGGATCGCCAGCATTTCGGCAATCATGGTCTCCAGGGCCGGTAATGGTGCCAGTTCGGCGGTGAAGACGGCCCGTCGCAGGCGTCTTAGAACCTCGCGCACGCGGTTGGCGCGGCGGATACCGGCCCGTAAATCCTCATCGTTCAAGCGGCTGCCGACGAACGACTCTAATTCGCGCCGCACCCTCCCCAACTCGAGCTGGACGAACTCGACCTGGCAGCGTGGCGAGTGGTGCAGGCCCGGCAAAGCTACGCACTCTTCCCCCGCTTCCGGTTTCCTGCGATGCGGGATCTCCCACCAGAACACCGGCCGGCCCATGCCTTCGAGTCGCTGTGCAATAGCTGACATGTCGTCGCAGGTTGCACCCACGCTGCAGATCAGCAACTCGGGTATGGGAAAATGAGCCTCGCTTACAAACGCGCCCAACATGGCTCGTACCGGACAAAACGAATCATCGATGCCCAACGAGTCGGCGATCTCCAGCAAGCCCGCGCTGTGCTCCATAATACACGGTATCCACCACGCCCCGTCGGGATAAAAGGCCACCACGTTTTCCATGGAGTAGGCCATGACGGGCACGGTGCCGAGATCCTTGAGCACGCCGACAAGATGTTTGCCTTGAGCCCGTGCCTCGCGCAGGCGGTCTTCTTCGCTCAAGAGAAAGTTCCACAACCTCAATGCGGCCGGCGAGTTGTCCATCTGTAACTTCAACAGGCGTCGGTCGCCATCTTCAAGGTGTCGGCATAGACTTCCTCCATAGGCCGGTTCGCGCAGCCCAGCCGCCCGCAACTCGGCATAGCGCCGTTCCCATTGGTTGAGCGTAATTCGTTGTGGATGAGAATTCATTGCAACATCTCGAGAAATGCTTCGATTCGCCCAAATGTTCGAGCCGGCCGGCTGTCGTCGTCGTGCGTGATATCGAGATCCAAAACGGGGACGGGGCTCCACTCTCTCATGCGTTGCAGTTCCGCGTGCCAGAGATCACAAAACACATATCGACAAAACAGAATGCCGCGCACTTTCCGCTCGGCCAGATGCTCGCCCAGCCATTCGTAGAGTCTAGTGTTGGGACGGCGAAAAACGTCGGGGATCGCGCCAAAATAGGCATCGACCAATTCAGCCAACGAGTCTTGGGCCATGCGTCCATCGTCGAACGGCGCCGGCAAGGTTCGTTCGCCGTGCTCGCTGGCGTCCAACACGATTCGCCCACCGAGCCTCGCTATGAAGGCGAAAACATCGTCGCCGCCGCCGTCGTTAACGCCGCCGTCGCCGCCGAGCGGCATTGGCCCGCCAACCAGTGCCAGGGGTATACCGTCGTCGCTGCTGGAAGCCCCTGAAAATTTCTCCCGCTCGACACGGCGAGCCGCGTCGTGAAACTGCATCGTCTCCATCAGTCCGTGCGTTAAGGGCTCGCTGCCACCGATCTCTACCAGAAACCGTCCCAGTCGCACTAATTCGTCGCGGTAAAGCCGACGTGCTGCCGGGGCCTGCCAAGTCGAAGGGACGTTTAAAAGAAACGTCGGCAGACTGTGGTTCTCGCGGATAAACGTGGCCGCATAACGCATCTGGTCGCAGATCGTCGTCAACACGACGCCATTTACTATTTCACTGTCTGCATCGCCGGACGTCGGTCGACCGGCCGCGATGCTGTCAATTTGCTCGATCACCGCGCCCGCGTAGGGACACACTCCGCTGAGCGCGGCGCTCTTCATGCGTGCCGCGCCCGCTTGCGGTTGCAGCAACTGGGGCCGCAGGCCATGGGCGGCAATCCACTCCGGCGGAACAAATGGGCTGAAGAACGCTACGTTTGCCATTCTCACCCGCTCGCCCGCAAGGTTTCGAAAAGAGCCTCGACTCGAACCGCGATCCGCGCCGAGTCCGAGGGCGAGTAGTCAGTTTCTATTCGAAGATAGGGGATGCCCAGCGTCTCCTCGGCAAAGTGCTTAATGCGGTTGGATTCCACATCGTAGGTAAGACATGCCTGCCAGATCAGCTCGATGACGCACTCGGGTCGATAGGCTTCAACCAAGCGGCCCATCGTCTCGAGCCGCCGGTCGTTGGGCGTCATAACCGAACAGGGCAGATGGAAATAGGTCTCGGCCAAGGCGGCGATCGGGTCGGCTGCCGTAACGTCTACGTCGTTGAGGATCGGTTTCAGGCCGGTGCAGTTTTCCATGGCCACGACCAGCCCGCCACAGTCTTCCACAATATCCAGAACTCGCTCCGCGCCGTGAGCCATGGGCACGCCCGTCATCAGGGCCCGTACGCGCGAGGCGGCACCGCAAGGCGGTTGTTTGTTTTGCAACCCAGCGAGCGTCTTTTCATACTCTTCGAAGTCGGCAGAAATTCCGGAGATGCTGCTCTTGAGCTTCAACAGTTGCCGTCCCGTCAAAACAGGTGCTTC
>CAZISU010000824.1:0-3667 GCA_964541935.1 uncultured Planctomycetaceae bacterium
CGAGAGCGGATAGTGCAGCGTGGCCCAACCGCCGCTGGGCAGTTGGTTGTCCATGAAGGTGAAGACGGCCACGCGTTCGGCCACGCGATAGGCCTTTTCGGATAGCTGGGCGTCGTCCATGCCGAACTTGGCCATCACACGCAGCAACTCGCCGGCTCCCCAGCCGACTTTGCACTTCGACGGCCAGAGGTACGTGTCCAGGCGGGCCTGGTCGTCGAAATCGATCAGTTCGATGGCCGCATCCAGATACGGTCGCGATTGTTTTTCGTCCGCGCCCCACCGCTCGCGCAATGTTTCGTAGAGCACGATCAGGTAGGCGGCAGCCGTGCCGGTTTGCCAGCCTTCTTGTTGCGGATGTATGCAGTCGACCACCTTGAAGACGCGTTCGCCCGGCCCAACTTCCGTGACCAGTTGGCCGTCGGTGGTAACTTGGCTATAGACTTTGCCCTGGGCAAGGTGCGGCCGGTTGAGGTCCACCCAATGCTTGAGCCAATCGCCAACGCTGACGGCCTGCTCTTGCATGTCCAAGGCGATCATCAGATGGCCCAGGAACGAGGTGTTGAGCGTGCCGATGGTGGCCGGCGGTTTGGGGTTTTTGGGGTCGTCGCCGATGTAGTGGAAACAGCCGCCCGATTTGTGTTGATACTGCAAAATGCGGTCCAGCACCAGCGGCTTGCGGATCACCGGGTGGTCGATCCAGGCGGCCACTTTCCCGAAGGTCATGGGCCGATAGACGCGTTGCAGATCTTTGTATTCGAAGCCTTCTTCGGGAAAGTAGAAATCGCCGTTGGGTTGCAGCGATTCTTTCTCGACCCAATCCAACACATGGGCGATCGTGTCGTGGTCTACGCCCGAAGCGAACATGCCCCAGGAGACCTTGTGGTTGTAGCTGACGTTGCGTTCGCCGGCGATGGGGCCATAGGGTGCAACCCGCTCGCTAAGAAACCGCCCGCCCTCGGCCAAGGACATACGCATGGCTCCCAGAAGGTGCGTGGGGTCGGTAATTCGCCAATGGAGGTTGTCGGCGGATTGGCAAGTCATGGTAATCTCCGGTTTAAAAAATGGGCTCGAAAGCTTGGATTGTGTTTGAGCGTCGCGGAACCATACTAACCCGAAGCGCAAGCGAGGGGCCTTGTGCGCAGATTTACACACCCCTTCGCTTGCGCTTCGGGTTAGTATTTCACAATCCCATAGGATAACAAAACTCAACGCGGGAGAAAAGCACCGAGGAATTAACCGGTTTTTCTAGCGAAACAGACCCGCCGCAGGCTTTTCCCAACCGCCACCAACAGATAGACGACCCCGGCTAGCAGCACAATCGCGGGGCCGGCGGGCAGGTCGTTTGAATAACTTATGGCCAGGCCGGAGGTTACAACCAGTGAGCAAATCACGATTGCCAGGAGCATCATTTGCCAAAGTCGGCCGGCAAAGTTGCCCGCAACTGCCGCCGGCAGGGATAGCAGAGCGATGACCATTATGATGCCCACCACCCGGACTAACAGTACCACTGCCAAGGCCGTTATGCACAACAACAGCAAATAATAGAGCCCGGAGTGGATGCCGCGGAGTCTGGCGAACTCTTCATCGAAGCAGACGGCCAGCAGCTTGTTGTGCAGTACGATAGCCCCGAGCACAACGAAAACGTCGAAGATGGCGATAGCGCCGATGTCTTGCGGTGAAATGAAGAGTATGCTGCCGAACAGGTAGCTCATGGCGTCGCCGCTGGCCGAGGCTTTGTCCAGCAGGATGATTCCCAGCGACATGCCCACCACCCAAATCGCGCTGATGACGGTATCTTCGCGTTCTTTGGCGTATAGGCTTACCAGTCCGATGACCAGCGCCGAGAGTATGGCGGCGGCCACCGCGCCGTACATGGGATGGAACGCTTGCCAACCGGCCACGTCGCGGAGATACAGCCCGGCGCCGATACCGCCCAGGGTGGAATGCGCAATCGCGCCGGCCAGATACGTCAGCCGCCGGGCCACGACATAGGTGCCGATGATACCCATGGCGATACTCGCCAAGAGGCCGGCCGCCAGAGCGTAGCGCATGAAAGCGATATCGGGGTTGCAGAGCAGTTCGAAGAACTCAGTCATCGCCGTCCCCCGTATTATGACCAGTGCAACAATCGCCCCCGCCCGGCTTGTTGGAGTTCAATCGGTCGGAGTGCAGCACCATGCGGACGTCGCCCTCGTAGAGGTAGTGGATCGCCTGGCCGTCGAGATCCTTGGTCGGATGCACGACCACGTCGCGGTTGACGCACACGACCTTTTCCACCAAATTCGATACGAAACCAACGTCGTGTGAGACGATCAGAATGGTCATGCGACTGTTCAACCTTCGCAGGATTTCGAACAATCGCGTTTCGGTGGGCGTGTCCAGATTGGCCGTGGGCTCGTCCAGTAGCAGGATGTCGGGCTGGCAGCAAAGCGCGCGAGCGATGAGCACGCGTTGTCGCTGGCCGCCGGAAAGTGCCGAGAGCGAGCGTTTGCCCAGGTCTTCCATGCCCACCTCGGCCAGGGCCTCTTGGGCCATGTCGCGATCTTTGGAAGAGTACCATCCCAAGCGGCCGGCGAACGATGATTGGCCCAAACGCCCTGTGAGCACGATGTCCATTACGCTGGCTGGGAAGCTGGGATCGTAGCGGAGGTGCTGCGGCATGTAACCGATCCGCAGACGCGATTCCTTGGCTGGTCGGCCGAACACCCGCACCTGACCGGCGCTGGGATGGATCAGCCCCAGAATCAGCTTGGCCAACGTAGTCTTGCCGCCGCCGTTGGGGCCCACAACGCAGATCGCTTCGCGGTCTTCCACATCGAAACTCACGTCGCGCAAGACCGGCAGGCGGTCGTAAGCGAAAGACACGTTGCTGAAGCTTATTACGGGGGCGGCTGACACGATTAAGGATTTCTTTTGAGACAGGATTACGGGATTTGACAGGATAACAAAAGTAGGGTGCGTCCGCGACGCACCAAGGAACTCTCGTGGAATTTACTCATTCCTAATTCTTATTTCTTAATTCATTCTTCATTCGAGCTTTCTAATTCGACATTTTCCCCTTTCATCGCCTCGGCGACTTTTCCTGAAAGCTCGTCAAGATTGCCCAGCACATCCTTCGCCAGGGGATCGATTGTTACGAGTTTAGCACCGATGGCCTCGGCCACGGTTTGGGCCGCGCGATGGTCGAATTGGCCTTGCACGAAAACCACGCTTATGCGATCGGCTTTTGCCTCCTCGACCAGCTTGCTGAGGTGCTTGGGCGAGGGCGAGCGGCCTTCGATTTGCACCGCGCGTTGCTTGAGCCCGTAGGCCTCGGCCAGGTAGCCGAAGGCCGGGTGGAAGACGTAGAACGCTCGGCCTCGGAAAGGCGCAAGCCGCCGGGCAACGACTTGGTCAGTCTCGTCGATTTTTTTCGACAAACGTTCCAGGTTCGCCCCATATTCGTCCGCGTGGGCCGGGTCGGCCTCTTCCAATGCGGTGGCCATGTTGAGGGCCATTTTCTTAAGTAGCCTAGGTGAAAGCCAGACGTGCGGGTCGCCGGATATATTCTCAGGATCGTGGTTGTGGGCATGACCGGCATGATCGTGGCCGTGAGTGCATTGTGGTCCACAGGCTGAAAATCGTTTCTTGATCCCGGCGGCCGTGTCGACGATCGTCATTTGCTCGT
>CAZISU010000825.1:0-3661 GCA_964541935.1 uncultured Planctomycetaceae bacterium
TCCGTGCTTTTATAATGGCAATATTTTTATTGGTGGTTAGTTTATTTTTAAAAACTTCCTGAAGTTGATTTAGACTCTCTCGTTCTTCCTGAATGATCTCATCGTTGTCTAGCATTTCGCCGAATGCGGCTGCCCCGACCGCAACCGCGCCGATGTTTTCGCTTTGGTTTTCCAGAAGAGTTTTTAGCTCTTGGATTTCATCGTCCTTTTGCGTGATTGCCCGCTCGGTTTTCCGCACGACTTCGTCGATTTGCGTACGCTGCTTGACGTCCTCGGGATCGTTTTCATTGTATTCGCTCTCCAGGGCGGCAAGCATCTGTTGCTTTTGGGCTTCCCAGCTAATCTGGCCGGTGGATTGCAATGAATCTGAGCTGGTGGTTTGAGCCAGAGATTTTGCTTTCGTTATTTCTTCTTGAAGCTCTTCGTTTTCTGCTTTGAGTTCGCGAATGTCTTGCAGCGAGAGTTCGTATCGTTGTTGATATTCCGCATCTTCCGCACTGGTTCCGGGCTTTTCCTCGGAATTGGCCAACTCGAACAATTTTTCATGCGCTTCGGCCAGCGAGCGCTCGGATTCTTCGAGACTTCGGACGGCCTCGTCTCGTTGTGTGGTCAGACGTTCGACATCTTCGGAGTTGGCGGCGACTTGCGAATCGGCTTGTTTAGAGCGTGCTTCGTCCAGCGCGGCTTGTTGCCGGGCGGTTTCTTCGAGTTGTTGCTGATACTGTTGCTGCAGTTCTTGCTGCTGCTTCTGAATCTGTTCCAAGAGCAGGGACTGATGTTTATCGGTCGCTAGCCGCGATTCCTCCCACTCGGTCCGCACCGCAGCGAGGTCCGCGCGAGCCGCGTCGAGATCAGCCCGCATGTTCTCGATGTGTTCGGCCTCCTGCCGGAAGCCAGTCTCGCGGCTGTGCAGCTCATCGCGTGCGATATTCGTTTCGTTTCGCGAGCGGACCAACTCGTCAACGAGTTGCACAAGACCATCGGTCAACTCCGACTCCACACCGCCCATGCGCTCACGGCGACCGGCCAAAAACTCTTCGATTTGGCGTCGTTGTTCATCGAGCGATTGGGCCACCCCGCGAGCCCACGGCAAAGCCGGTTCGGTCACGGGATTGGTGGTTGGGGAAGTCGGGTCTTCCATGGGGGCCGATTCCTGAAACTAATCTGTCTGCCCATTTTCACTATCTATATAATTCGATACGTTCGTATACTTTACGACACGCCGCCGGTCAAGATTTCCGGCCGCTTGTAATGGTTGTGACGGTAGAAGTACGGGATCCTCTTCTCTACTCACGTATTTTGCACCGAACCCCCTTATAATTCACCACACTGCAACAGAGATGAGAAACACGTTCTTCCTGGTCCTGATATGCTGCTCAATCCAACCCGCCCATGAAACGCAGAAAATGTGCATCGAACATGCGCCAGTCTTTTCCGAATACAGCGGTAAAATCAGCCATGCGTTGGCGGGTTGTACATTTTGTGAAGGGCCGGTGCTCGGTCGTCTTTTTTAGATATTTAGCGAATTTCCGCGGTTGGGTTTCGAGCAGATAGAAGGTCATGGCCCAGGCCTCGGCATATGCGGCGCCGGGCTGGGAGCGGAAAAGTCCGTCGGAAGCTACCAGGGCGTTTGGCAGTTCGCCGTTTTTCGTGCGGGGAATCTTTACGAAGTCCTTGAATCGCACACGGTTGATGCGGTCTTCTCGCGTGCGGTAGTTGCTCGAGTCATACACGCCGGGCGCTTCGAACAGTGTTGCCAGGCCCTCGGCAACCCACAGCGGCGGTGGACAATAGCGGCTGCTGATGCCCGTATTGAAGGCCACCTGATGGGTAGCTTCGTGTACGATTGTCGAATTGGTGGTTTGCCAGCCGCGCGAAGTGCTTCCGTTGTCGCCCCGGTCGAAGACCGTGATGCGATTGGTCTTCATGGAGTAGTAGCCCAACACGCCGCGTCCGACCGCCATTCCTCGCTGGGCCGTGAGACGCATGAATTCGTCCTGATTGTGGCAGACGATCCCGATCAAAGGGAAAGGTGGTTTTTGCAGGTCGAAACCGCGAACGGAAAAATAGCGTACAAAGGAACGGTAGATATCCTCGAACCGTTGAGCCCATTTATCGCGTTGGCCCTTGGGGTGGGCGATCATATAGTGGCTGGTGCCGGTCACCTCGAAGCGGTTGCCCAACTCACGCAGCAGCATGGCCCGAATCTTTGAGGGCGAGTAGGGTGTGAACCGCTGGGCCGTTTGCTTGAATTTAGTCGCTTTACCGGGATCGAACGACCAGAGTCGGCCGTCGCGACCCAGCAGATGGACCTCGCGATCATTCCAAGACAGCGGTTTGCCCTCGAATGTCTGGCCGTCGACGGTAACCTCGATCATGCCTTTAATTTGCGAGGGAGCAGCCAAGGCAGGTGAGGATATGATTGCAACGGCGCTAAATATTACGCATACTATCGCGATTAAACCCGTTCTGCGATGATTCATCAGCGAAAATCCTGGCGAGGATGATCAAATTAGTAGGATAGAAAAGCCACTCTCAATTCTAGGTCATCGAATCCAGCACCATTGGAGGGGGGAGGCTAGGGCGGAAAAGCCAGGGAAAACATCAAGGGCCCTCGCTTGTGCTTCGCGCTTAGTATTTTGCAAACAAACAAAATGTTAGTATCATGCTTTAACGTATATAATTAGGAAAACCACCCATATCGCAGGAGGATAGGCAATGAGCGGCGTACTACTCTTGGCAGGTTGCCTTTTGGTTGCAGCGGGCGACGGCGCGGCCAACAGTGCGGGCGACAATACGAATGCCGATGATGGTTTGGCTCTCGTGGTGCGCAAGTTGGCTCGTCAACTCGATGCCCCACGGCTGGCCGAGCGGCAGAAGGCCGAAGCTGATCTCATCGAGCTCGGTCCGCGGGCGTTGGAGTTGCTGCCGGAGGTCGGAAGTCGCACGTCGGCCGAGAGCAAGCAGCGTCTGGCTCGGATTCGCCGTAAGTTGCAGGAGGCGATGGCGAAACAGGCCGCCAGCCCGTCAACCGTGACGTTTAAGGGCGAGTCGGTGCCCTTGTCGGAATTCCTCGCGGCGGTGGAAAAACAGACGGGCAACAAGATCCTCGACTTGCGCGAGAAGTTCGGCCAAGCGAAAACCGACCCCAAGCTGAAAATCGATCTCGAAAAGGTGCCCTTCTGGGAAGCCTTGGACAAGATCCTCGACCAGGCCGGCATGACGGTCTACCCCTATGCCATGGAGGCGGCCGTTGGTATCGTGTCCAAAGGCGAAAAAGACGCCCAGCGCCGTCAGCGCACAGTCTATACCGGCCCGTTTCGCATCGAGCCGGTGACCGTGATCGCCACGCGCGAACTCCGCGATACGGGCGAGCAGTCGATGCAAGTCAATATCGAGGTAAGCTGGGAACCGCGGCTTAAGCCCATCAGCCTGCGGCAACAGTTGGCAGACGTCAAAGCGCTTGACGAAAAGGGCCGTTCGCTGAAGGTCGACAACAGCATGGGCGAAATCGATGTACAGGTTGACCGCGACGACACCACGGCGGAAATATACCTGCCGTTGGACTTGCCGTCGCGCGATGTGAAGGAAATCGCTTCGCTAGCCGGCACTTTCGACGCGGTCCTGCCGGGCAAGGCCGCCACGTTTCGCTTCGACAAAC
>CAZISU010000826.1:0-3658 GCA_964541935.1 uncultured Planctomycetaceae bacterium
GCTCTTTTGGCTTGCGGGCTTTTGTGTCTGTTGCCGCGGCGGCGCAGCTAGTTGTAGCCCGGCGGATGAAGAGGAAAGTTTCTTTAGATCTTAGCAAGAGTGGGAATAATCGGCGGCGCCGCGTCGGGATAGAAAAGCCTCGGCGCGGCGTCCAGGCTTGATTCGTCTGACAAAAACGAAACCGAAGTGTAAAGGAGTTTACAGTGCGATATAAAGGGCTCCGAGGTTTTACCCTCGTTGAATTACTGGTGGTGATTGCGATTATCGGGATCCTTATCGCGCTGCTTCTGCCGGCCGTGCAAGCGGCACGCGAAGCAGCACGACGGATCTCATGTGCAAACCACTTCAAGCAGGCGGGCGTGGCGTTGCATAACTATCACTCGTCGCACCAGTTGTTTCCGGCGGGAACGCAGACCGGCGGCATTTACACCTGCGATCCGAGTGAGGCCGACTATGACGGACTGGGCTGGTCGGGGTTCATACTGGCGTACATGGAGCAAAACGACACTTACGACCAGTTCGACTTCAGTGTCCGCAGCTTCGTGTGGCCGCCTAACTTTAGGGCAACGGCCGCTCGAATCGATGCGTTCCTATGCCCTAGCGATACGCAAAACGGCGAAATGATCTATTGGACCGGGGCTACTCCCAAAAACGGCCCCAACCCTTGGGATGACTGCCGGCAGACCAATATGGCGGGAGTGTCAGACAGCCAGGACTTCTCCTGCGACGGCATATATCCGCAGAATTTTTCGCAAGTCGATGGCATCATGGGAAATTTGCAGGGCTGTCGAATTCGGGATATCTCCGACGGGACCTCTCATACATTGATACTCGCCGAAATTACCGGCGCTGGCCCCGGAACGCATAATGCCCACATCTGGGCCTCGCACAACCTGATTGATACTTACGACCCCATTAACGGCCCCAATACAGTGCCGGGCGGTCTTGATGTTGCAAAGTACGGTTGGAGCATGAGGCTAGCCGGGGCGTCCAGCTTTCATCCAGGCGGATGCCACTTTGCAATGGCCGACGGGAGCGTGCAGTATGTTAACGAAGAGATAGCCGCGGAAGTGCTGTGGTCAATGACGACTCGAAACGGTATTAGATCCGACGGAAGCGGAGACGTGCCCATTCCGATGGGTTCATTCTAACGGTGTTTAATGCATCAGCCACCCGAGTATTCTTAAAGAAGCCATTATGAAACAAAAAAGCAAAACCATATTCGCGGCTTGTGCGTTGATGGCAGCCGTACTCGTGACGGGGTGTGGAGGTAGCGGCGCGGGAAAATCGGTTGTCTCCGGTGCGGTGACTTACCAGGGGACGCCAATCGAGAAAGGGCAAATTCGTTTCATTCCCCCGGCAAGCAGCAGCCTGCCGATGTCAGCGGCTTTTATCGCCGATGGTAAGTATCAACTCGACCGCAAAGGCGGCGTGCCCGAGGGTACGTATAAGGTGAGCATCGAGGCATATCGTTTACCTGCCAAGTTTGCACACCTTGCTAATTCCGATCAAGTCCCGGACGCTAAGATGCCAAAGGAACAGTATCTGCCCAAAAAGTTCAACCGCGCTTCCACACTGACGATCACCGTCGACGCGAACAGCAGTTCCGCTGCCAACGATTTTAATTTGACCAACTGACAGAATAGGGAATTACCTTATGATCCTTCGACGTGTTTTTCAATGTGCTCTCATGCTACTGGCGTGCGAATTACTGCTGTCGACATGCGTGGGCCAATGGCAGCCGCATGATGTGCGATTTTTGGCAAGCCCGCAAGATACACGGCAAATTCCGGGACAACTGCAGATAGTGACCGAAAGTTGGAACCGTGTGGTGGCGGTGCCGTATCTGATCTATATGCCCGAAAAGGATCGGCTGTTGTTGCTGGTCGGTTGCGATTATCCACATCGTGCGAATGTGCTGTGGAGCGATGACCGGGGCCAAACCTGGACAGAGCCCAAGCCGCTGCATGTGACTCAGAAGGGCAAGCCCGAGGTTGGTATGGGGACGAGCCTTGCCTACCTTGGCAAGGGTAAGGTGATGTTTTACGTGGGTTTGAACGGCGTTTTTTCCCGATGGTTCAGTCGCGACTATGGCCAAACGTGGGATGAGTCGGTGGCGGTGGCAAAAACACCCGACGACAAGCCCTGGTACACCTGGGACCCGCCTTTGGTTGAGCGAGACGCCAAGACCGGAAAAGTCACTCAGCTTTTGGAAACGGCTTATACGTGGCACGGTCCGATCTCCGCCGCGGGCTCCTATCAGCAGGGCTACATTCGCTTCAGCAGCGACGAAGGAAAAACCTGGAAAGACGGCACCAAGGTTCCGCAATGGAAAGACGTCAGCGAAGTTGCCCTGCTCCGCGCACCCAACGGCGATTTGCTTGGTGCGTGCAGAACCGACATGCCTAAGCGGTTTGTGGGCGACATCGACCACTATGAAGGGTTAGCAATTTCGACATCCAAAGACAACGGCCGCACGTGGTCGGAGCTTAACCGTCTTTATGAGTGGGGGCGGCATCATGCGTCGATGTTGGTCATGCCCGACGGGCGGATCGTGATGACTTACGTTGTACGCAAGGGTTATACGGACACGGCCGACGGCCGGAATCGGTTCAGTATAGAAGCCATTATCAGCAACGACAACGGCAAAACCTGGGATCTGGACCATCGTTATATTCTGCACTCATGGGATAGCGACAAGAAGCTGATCTGGTGGCCCAGCAGCCAATGCACTTCCTCAGTGCTGCTGCCAGACGGATCTATTATGACAGCTTTCGGCACGGGATACCGTTGTAAAGCGGGCAAGAAGCCGCACACACCAACACCACGTGACGCAGGCATAGTCCACTGGCGTCCAGTTGGGAAGCCCAAGAGTTTCGGCGGCCCGATCACAAGTGCCACGTTAGAGTCCGATCTGCGGAACGTTTTCGTCCCCTAAAGCAATACTTCAAGGAGCGCCGGTCAGACGTCCACTGCTGGACGTGGGCGTCGCCGGCGTTTCTCATCTACCATGTGTCGCAAAAACATTTTATGAATATTGACTTTTGGGTTGTTCGTTTCCTGGTTCGCCGCCACGGGGACCGCCGCTGCTTGGAACGCCCATACTGTGCAACAACTGAACGGCACGTCTCCATCGGTCGGCATCCCGGCCAGTTCGCAAATTGTCACGGAGAGCTGGAATCGGACGGTGGCTGTGCCGTATATGGTTTATATGCCGGATCAGGATCGGCTGTTGATGATGGTTAACTGCGATTATCCGCATCGGGCCATGACAATGACAAGTGACGACCGGGGCGTTACCTGGACGGAGCCATCATATGTTCACGTGGACGGCTCGGGCAACCCGGACATCGGCATGGGCACAGCTTTGACTTATCTGGGCCCGGGCAAGGCCATTCTGAACGCCGGCTATCGTTGGATCACCGAGGACTATGGTGAGACCTGGAGCGCTCACTCGATAATCACGAACAACCCCCAGGGGCAGTACTGGTACGGCTGGGATCCCATGCACGTCGATCACGACGCGCAGACGGGCGCCGTCACGCGTCTGATCGAAACCGGCTATAGCGTCGATTGGGATATTTATAGTTCCATGACGGCGGAGCCTTATTCGCAAGCATACATGCGTTCTAGCCTCGACGAGGGGCACGCCTGGAGC
>CAZISU010000827.1:0-3658 GCA_964541935.1 uncultured Planctomycetaceae bacterium
ATTGTTCCGAATACTATCTGCAGCTCAAGTACAAGCTTCTCAAAAACACATCGCCAGGTGGCGGCCCGATATTTGGGTATGAACTGGGACTTACGGGTCTTCCTCCCGTGATCACCAAAGTGTTGCTTGGTAAGGCAGAGGACTTACTGACAGCAATCATTAGAACTGCGTTAGAAGGCGAAGATGTCTTCGATATTATTAAGCATTTAGTTGAATCTGATTCACATTGTTACATTGTCCGATTATTGGATCTCGGCATCGATTGCAACCTACGAAGTACGAATGGCATATCTTTGTTGCACATGGCCTGCAAGAGTGGTGAGATTGATCTGGTCAGACATCTAATCAGTGTTGGTGCGGACGTTGATGCCAAGACTGAAGATGGTTTGAATCCACTGCATTTTACGCTTAGTCTACTTCCCATGAATGACGATGATCGAAAGCGAGACCACGATGTCGAGATTGTTCGGTTGCTTGCCAAGGCACATTCGGGCGTAGATGTTGATGAATGTTGGCGGCAGGCCAAGGAGTTTCACGAGGACATCGGCGCACCGGTGGAGGAGCTTCCTAAGGGCGTATTATTTTCACGAAAGAAATCGGAGATGGAAGACATCTTGAGGCGTGCGGGCATCCTAAGAAGCGACGACGCTGAAGGGTGAGTCGATGACGGAAAAAATTTTTAGAAAACCGCGAACTATTAGGAATAAACCGTCATCATAAAGTATCAGAGAACATATGCAAGCCGTGCGTTATAGAAAATTTCACTTAAGAGGATATACGATGCGAAAACGTTGTCCGAGATTGATAGCCTCGCTGCAAGGACAGAGTCCGTTCACCAATTCGGCGAATGATTGCGCCCTATATCCCTTGCGCTTGTGACACCCGGCCACATTGTGGAAAGCCTTTCATAAGGCCCGGTGTCACAAAGACATCGGGCTTTTTTTGTTGCCCAAAACGATTTGTTGGACCGGTAGCTGAGATGGTATAGCGCCTGGTTGAAGTCCAGGAGACGGGGTTTCGAGCACTCCCCGGTCCACTTTGCGTGAAAGGTGCGCGCGGACAGTAACGAAAATATGACAGACGCCCCGTTAGTCTAACGGTTGAGGACAGCGGACTTTCGATCCGCCGACAGGGGTTCGATTTCCCTACGGGGTACCCATTGAAGAGTAGAGGAAACGGGATGTAGGGAAGTGGCTATCCCACGTGCCTTGGGAGCACGGAGTCGTCGGTTCGAATCCGACCATCCCGACTATTGAAAAGTGGAAGACAAGGAGAATACGATGTATTTGCGACAACGATGGAAACCGTACGCCCGCCCGATTTTGGGGTTGTGGTGTAACGGCGCACAGCGGACTTTTAATCCGCAAGGTGTGGGTTCGAATCCCGCCGGCCCCACTCACACAGTGGCGAGTAGCTCAATGGTGAGAGCGGCGTCCTTATAAGGCGCAGGTCGAGGGTTCGATTCCCTCCTCGCCGATTGAAGAGATAAAACAACGATGGGACTAAGGTGTTAGCGGCAGCATCTGGAGGCTCTTAACCGGAAGGGTGAGGGTTCAAGTCCCTCTGGTCCCACTGATAAAGGAGAAACTGTTAATCCTTGTCATGCGGATTTCGTGAACGATCTGATAGCCGTCCAAGTGCTTCGATTGCGCCATAGACCATAACTGCTACGGGAAGGGTTCCTGCGACAAACGCGATAGGAATTGTAACCCATAGTGGCATAGATGTGAAAGCGCGGAGCAATGCAGAACAAGCAGGGACCCCAATGAGGAGTCCTACCAGCAGTGAGAAAGTGGTCTGATCCATTACCTGATTCTACATGAAACGCGAAAAGGTGTCTACTGCAAGGTGGTGACACTGCCGAGTCGTGTGGTTTTGTTTAGAAAGCACTGGTCGTCCAGCGGCAAGGACTCCGCACCCGTAATGCGGCGACGTGGGTTCGAGTCCCACCCGGTGCTCTGAATACAACTAATTGATCTTTGACAATTCACTCAAGCCTCATTTATCCCGGCATCTTCGCTTGCGCGTCGATGCTGGAAACGCGAAGAAAGCGCCCATGATGTAGCGGCAGCCTACCTGCTTGCCATGCAGGAAGTGCGGGTTCGACTCCCGCTGGGCGCTTTGTGGTGGAATATGAATATGACATACCAATGATCCGGTGTGGCCAAATGGTAAGGCGGCGGCCTGTTAAGCCGACGATTGGAGGTTCGACTCCTCCCACCGGAGCTTTTTTGATTCGTGTGCCCTTGACCGAGCGGCAAAGGTTCCAGGCTTCCAACCTGGCGAGGTGGGTTCGACTCCCACAGGGCACTTTTGCACATACAAGAACTGATGCGGGGTCGTCTAACGGTAGGACAAGACGCTTTGAACGTCTCGATGTTGGTTCGATTCCAGCCCCCCGCAGCTTCGTTGATGTTTGAAATGAGATGGAAGGCATCCGGCCGGATGAGGAACCTGTCTTGAAAACAGGCGGCGGCGTAAGTCGCTTGGGGGTTCGAGTCCCTCGCCTTCCGCTTTTATTGATTCATCGGTCCCGTGGTCCAATGGCGACGACGCCTGGCTTACATCCAGGAAATGTTGGTTCAACTCCAGCCGGGACTACTAACAACAAAAAGTGAACATGTCCTCGTGGAGCAGTCTGGAGTGCTCGCCACCCTGTCAAGGTGGAGGCCGCGGGTTCGAATCCCGTCGAGGGCGCTTGAAAACATGTACGGCCCATTATGAAAATTGACACAGTACGCAAATTGGCAAAGCGGCCAAGCTCAGAACTTGGTGTCTGTGGGTTCGATTCCCACCTGTGTCACTTGAAAACAAAAGCAAGCGTCGGCTGGGCATTGGCGAGCCCAAGTGGCTGTAAACCACCCGCTTTCGAGTTTTGCAGGTTCAACTCCTGCCCGGCGCACTGGCAACCAATAGAGAAATTATGCACGACTAATAATATTGCGGGTGGGCCAGTGCTCAACCGGGCCTCATAAGCCTGGACCGCCGGGTGCGACACCCGGACCCGCTACTTGCGGCATTATAAAAACCGACCGAGTACGCAAACTGGCAAAGCGGCCAGGTCGAGGGCCTGGTGCCTGTGGGTTCGATTCCCACCTCGGTCACTGGAGAGGACGCAGGGGCAGAGGGCAGCATCGCCGTGTGCATGGGAAGCGGCGTCGTGCTGTCCGGTCCTCTCCGGCGAATTTGATTCAGTTGTAAATATCGGGCCGCTGGTCCAAAGGGAAGACGCCTGGTTTGCACCCAGGCAATCGGGGTTCGATTCTCCGGCGGTCCACTTAGGTTAGAGCATCAACACAAAGGAAGGTAGCCGGATATGGTTTGCCGGGCCGGTTTGCTAAACCGTGCGACTTATAAGGTCATGTGGGTTCGAATCCCATGCCTTCCGCTTGAGTGAAATAAAGAGAAACAATTGAAAACACCCCGATGGTGAAATGGAACAATCACCCCTCGCTTCTAACGAGGTGTTCCAGGTTCGAATCCTGGTCGGGGTACTAACCAAGTATGGTGTCCGTGGTGTAGCGGTTTCTGCACACCTGGCTGTGAACCAGGAGGTAAGGGTTCGAGTCCCTTCGGATACCCTCGTTAATATTGAAGAAAGAACAAGGATATATCTCATGGTTACAAAAGTACTGCAACGCCCCACGCTGGTGCTCAA